>JAEELW010000017.1 GCA_016282915.1 Lachnospiraceae bacterium
AGGGTCTGCTGAAGGAGCAGCGCCGTATCCCTGAGCTGCTCGTCGCTGTCGCCCTTCGCCCCTTTCTTTCCTTCCTTGAGAAGGGATGTGGACGGTTTTTCGTAAGGCTTCTTCTTTGCCGGACCTGCAGGCTTTGCCTCTTTCTTTTCTTTCTTTTCGGGATCTTCCGGCTTATCCGGCTTATTCTCTTCCACAGAAGGCGTGGGATCCGCTGCCGGAAGTTCTTCCTTCTTTCCTTCCAAAACCGCATCCGGGCGGATCATCTCGCCGACATATTCTTCATAGCTGCCGTCTATGCGGCTGTCACTTCTCTGTACTTTCGGCACATCCGAAGCGTTTTCTTCCGCGGGCGGAAGAGCGGCATTTTCATCATAAGTCTCTTCGCCATACGCGGGATCCGCATAATCCTGTCCTTCATATTCCTCCGGAACATAGCCGTCATAGTTCTCCGTATATGCCGGCTCCGGCCGGATCTCTCTCAGACTGTCGGCAGCGTCACGTTCGTAAGCCTGCAGATCCGCTGTCGCGGGAAGCAGTTCCGTCCCCTGTACCTGTTCCCCTTCCGTCGCAAGCAGGGTGATCTCGTGCAGATCATCGAGGCGGTGACTGGGGGGAATGGCCGCATCACCCAGATCCGAGCGGAAACGGAGTTTTCCCGTTGACGAACTGTGAAGAATGCGTTCATCCTCGATCTGTTCCTCGGCACGGCGTCTCCGCTGCTCTTCTTCTTCCTTACGGCGCCGGCGTTCTTCCCGTGCTTGCTCACGCTCTTCCTGCCTGCGCTGTTCCTCTTCTTCCCTCCGCTGGGCAAGTTCCCTGCGTTCACGGACATGACGCCGATGCGCCGCTGCACGGCGCCGGCGTTCCTCTTCGGCATAATCCTCATCGCCACCGTCCCATTCTTCAGGATCCTCCAGGGCTTCCCGGCGGAGACGTTTTTCCTCCATGCTTACGGAAAGGGCATCGCGTATCCCGTCAAAAAAGCCTCTGCCCGCCATCAAAAGCATGGCAAACAAAAGGAGCAGGATGGAGACAAACACCCCGCCGCCGTTTCCGAACAGTTTAAAAAGCAGGAATGAAGGCAGCCCGAAGAGTACGCCGCCTCCTTCATGATAGAAATGATCGGCACAGCTTCCCACCCTGGCGAAGAACGTGTCTTTCAATTCCACATCCCCGTTCAGCGCCGGATGGTTCACACTGAGGAAGGATATAAATATCCCGAGAAAGATCCAGAAGAGTACAAAGCCGACGACACCGTGTCTCGCAGGTTTATTCTGTGCAAAAAACGAAAGATAGACCAGCACCAGGATCACGACCGGCGGCAGCACATAGGCCAGACCGCCGAAGAGTCCTACGGTCACCGACTTCACGGCCGGTCCGAAAACGCCTCCGACCACATCATAGACGCAGAGACTGATCAAAAGGAGTACACAAAAAAGAACGAACAGAACGATCACCTGAAAAAGTTCCGATTCTGCCTGTTCCTGTTTCTTTTTTCCGGAGGGTGCCGCGCTTCTCTGTTTTCCGCTGCTGCGTCCCGCCGTTTTCTTTGCAGCCGGCGGCTGACGCCGTCGGCCGTTTCCTGACGCTGCCAAGGCTTCGCCCCCCGCCTGTCAGTTACTATCAAGAAAGTCCATCCCGCTCATGTCCACCACATCAAAATGCATGTCGAGCTGTACGGGTTCTCTGTCATAATCCATTTCCTTCGCCACATGCTTTTTAGGCGTGGGAAGGGGATTCTTTAACGGTTCCCCGGGCTGCGGCACCGCAGCTGCCGGCTGGGCAAGCGACTTCACCGGTATGGGCTGAAGCTGTGATCCTTCCGCTTCTTTTGCCGGCTCGCCCTCTACGATCGCGGTCCCGTATTCCGAACGCTTTGCCTGTTCCATACGGCTGCGTTCCGCCTTATCTTCCTCAGGCTTCGCATTTCCGCCGATCGGAACCGGCTTTACGGAGCTGTCCTTCATTTCCGTGACATTTCTCCTGATATCCGGATGTACCAGACCTTCCGGCGGCTGAATGGCCGGGGCCACCATACTGTGTCCCCCTCCGGGCGCCGCCGCCGCTGTTTCCTCTTCTTTCAGACCAAGGATCTGGCGGTTTGCCTGAGGCGCAGGGATTGCCTGAGTCACCTGAGGTCCTTCATCCTTCGGCTTCTCCTCTTCCGTCACGCGCGGCGCTCCGAGGAGCGGATTGGCATTGGCAGGAGCTTTGCTCTCTGCCGCTTCTCCGGCATTCTCTTCCGCAGCTTTTCGCGCATTCATGACCGCTTCATTCAATGCCCTCGCACTGCGCAGTGTCTGCTGCGGAGGTGCAAAACGGTTGGGAACGATAGGGTGCTTTGCCTCATTCCGCGGAACCGGCTTCTGGGAAGCTTCTCCGGCTGCACCTTCTGTCTCGTTCTTTTCATCCCCGGCAAGATTCTTTTCTTCCTCCGCCTTTTTTTTCAGATTATCCGGATGATTGGGATTGCGCAGAAAATCCAGCTGGGATTCCAGCGCACGCATCTTTTCCTCTTCGGTCTGCGGCTGATGATAGGCAGAAGTGAGTTTCAGATTTTTTCCTTCATCCTGCTTGCCGTTTTTGTCTTTTTTCCCGAAAAGCATAGTTCCCCCTTATTTTTTTTCGTCGTTCAGAAGTTCTTCAATATGATAGAGCGGACGCCGTTTCACTTCGGCATAGATCTTACCGATGTATTCGCCGATCACGCCGATGGACAGAAGCTGTATCCCTCCGAGAAACCAGATGGAAAGGATCGTCGAGGTCCAGCCCGGCTCCACATCCCCGCACAGATACGATACAAAAGCGTAGATCGCAGCTGCCAGGCAGATCACCATTACAAGGATCCCCATGGTAAATACCATGCGGATCGGTTTGACCGAAAAAGAGGTGATGCCGTTCAGCGCAAGTCCAAGCATCTTTCCCAGCGGATACTTGGAGGTCCCCGCCGTGCGCTCCTTGCGCTCGTAATGCACTTCTCCGGTCTTCAGGCCAAGCAGGGGTATCAGGCCGCGCAGATACAGGTTGCTCTCCTGATACTGTGCCAGCTCATCCAGCGCCTTCTGGGACATCAGTCGGAAATCCGCATGGTTATAAACGGTCTTTACGCCCATCCTGGCCAGCAGCTTATAAAAGCCCTGGGCCGTCACACGCTTGAAAAAGGAATCCTTTTTTCTGCCCGAACGTATACCGTAAACAATCTCGCAGCCCTCATGGTACTGGTCGATCATCTGCTCGATCACCGCGGTGTCGTCCTGCAGATCGGCATCAATGGAAATGCTCAGATCCGCATGTTCCCTGGCCGTCATCAGGCCGGAGAGCAGCGCCGACTGATGGCCGCAGTTTCTCGAAAGCTTCTGTGCCCACACCGACGGATCCTTCTCATGAGCTTCCTTAAGGATCTCCCAGGTCCGGTCGTGGCTGCCGTCATTCACAAAGAGGACAAAGCTGTTCCCACTGATCTTGCCTTTTGCCGCAAGCTCTTTGATCAGGCCGCACAAAACAGGGATGCTTTGCGGAAGCACCTCCTCCTCATTGTAACAGGGCACTACGATGGCCAGACGTTCGTTCATTCCGCTTATTCGTCCCAGTTGGTATATACGTTCTGCACGTCATCATCCTCATCCAGAAGGTCAAGGATACGTGTCAGGCATTTGATCGATTCTTCATCCTTCAGTTCCACGTAATTCTGCGGAAGCTTTGTGACTTCGGCACTGACCATGGGGATCTTCTGATCCTCCAGCGCCTTGCGAACCGTCTCCAGATCGTCCGGAGCGGTCAGGATCTCAAAAGAATCCTCCTCCTCGGAGAAATCCTCGGCTCCGGCATCCAGCGCCTTTTCCATCATCGTATCGGGAT
>JAEELW010000018.1 GCA_016282915.1 Lachnospiraceae bacterium
ACGCGTTTCCACCGGATCGGTCTGCGGGGTCAGTTCCAACCGGGCGAATCCTTTCTTTATGGTATCCCGGAAGGGAGCGACCGAGGACGCCGGGCTGGTCTACGGCTTCAATCTTGTCTACAGCGGGAATCATTATGAATCGGCGGAGCGTTCCGGTTTCGGAAAGGTGCGTATCCTTTCCGGGATACAGCCCCAGGGCTTTTCCTGGCGCCTGCGCCCGGGGACGAGCTTCCAGACCCCGGAGGCGATACTCTGCTGCAGCAGTGAGGGCTTCGGCGGGATGAGCCGCAAGATGCACGATTTCGTCCGGACGCATATCATCCGCGGCGTATGGCAGTATAAGGAGAGGCCGGTCCTTCTCAACAGCTGGGAAGCGGCCTATTTCGATATCTCCGAGAGCAAGCTCTACCGTCTAGCCAGAGTGGCGAAATCCGTCGGGATCGAACTTTTTGTCATGGACGACGGCTGGTTCGGGGAAAGAAATGACGATACGACTTCCCTGGGAGACTGGAAAGAAAATAAAAAGAAGCTGCCCCACGGCGTAAAGGGGCTGGCGGAAAAGATACGGAAGCTGGGACTGCAGTTCGGGATCTGGGTGGAACCGGAGATGATCAGCGAAAAGAGCCGGCTTTACGAAAAGCATCCCGAATGGGTACTGCGCATTCCCGACAAGCCGCATTCGGACGGACGGCAGCAGATGATCCTGGATCTGTGCCGCACAGACGTGCAGGATTACATTATTACGCAGATGCAGGAACTTTTTTCCTCGGCGGATATCTCTTATGTCAAATGGGATATGAACCGTATCTTTACGGATGTATATTCGTCAGCGCTGAATCCGAAGCAGCAGGGCGAGGTGGCGCACCGCTATGTGCTCGGCCTGTACCGTGTGATGGATAAGCTGACCAAAGCTTTCCCGCACATCCTTTTTGAAGGCTGTGCCTCCGGCGGCGACCGTTTTGATCTGGGTATCCTGTCCTATTTCCCGCAGATCTGGGCCAGCGACGATACCGATGCGGTGGAGCGCGTCCAGATCCAGGAGGGCTTCAGTTACGGCTATCCCCAGAGCTGTTTTACGGCGCATGTATCGGATGTGCCGAATCACCAGACGCTCCGGCGCACGCCCATTGAAACGCGTTTCAATGTGGCCGCCTGCGGCGTGCTTGGCTACGAATGCAATCTGGCGGATCTGCCTGCCGAGGATCTGGAGGCCGTACGCCAGCAGATCGAGCTGTATAAAAAGTGGCGGCGTGTCTTACAGTATGGCGACTATTACCGCGGATGCGGTTTCCTGGATGCGGAGGACAGGGATGTGCTGGATCCCGGCAACGGCAAGGATGCCGAATGGACCATCGTATCCCGCGACGGGGCAAAGGCGGTGACCGTCGTGATGCAGCAGCTGGTGCGTCCCAATACGCAGCTGTGCATCGTCAAGCCGAAGGGCCTGAAGGCAGCACTGCCCTACCGCATGAGCTGCAGGAGCTTCCGCGCCAATCTGAAGGAATTCGGAAGTCTGATCAACTATGTGGCTCCGATCCACGTAAAGCAGGACGGTGCCATCCACAATATCCTTTCAAAATTCGTTAAGATGCAGACGGAAAAGGAAGACCATCTGCTGATGGGGAGCGAGCTGATGCACGCCGGTGTGCATTTAAAGCAGGCTTTTTCCGGAAGCGGTTACAATGAGGACCTGCGTTTTTATCCTGATTTTGCATCGCGGATGTATTTCTTTGAGAGCCAGAACGAGACGATACCGGCGCTGCCCATGAAAGGAGAGGAAGATGAGGGAAAGCATTAGTTTCAATGACGGCTGGGATTTCTGCCCGGAGTTCCGGGAGGAGCTGCTTTCGGACGGCGTTGTGGCGGGCGCGGAAAAGGTACGTATCCCCCACAGCGTAAAGCTCACGCCGTTCCATTATTTTGATGCATCCCTGTATCAGATGATCAGCGGCTACCGCAGGGTATTTACCGCGAAAGAGGAATGGAAAGGCCGGCGCGTCTTCGTCCGTTTCATGGCCGTTGCGCACGGCGCCGTGGTCTATCTGAACGGGAAAGAGCTGTTTGAGCACCGCTGCGGCTATACCGCCTTTGAAGTGGAACTGACCGGCGCTCTGCGCTACGGTGTGGAAAATGTACTGACTGTGAAGGTGAACAGCCGCGAGGATCAGAATTTCCCGCCTTTTGGGCATGTGATCGATTATCTCACCTACGGCGGGATCTACCGCGAGGTATCTCTGATCGTAACGGAGAGCGTGCGCTTTTCCGATGTCTTCGTCATGCCGAAGGAGCCCGAAGGGCAGATCCCGAAGGAGGCGGTCTCGAAATACCGTTTCAGCGGCCGCGTGGAGACCGATATCACGCTGGACGGGGATGAGGATATACGGCCGGAGGAGCTGTCGCTGGAGCTGACGGTATCCCGCCGTAAAAACGGGGAGACGGTGGCATCCCGGAGGCTTCCTTTTTCCGAAGCGGCGGGGATCGACGTACCGGAGGCAAGGCTTTGGGATACCACATCTCCGGTGCTCTATGCGCTCACGCTCGCGTTATACCGCGGTGATGAAAAACTGGATGAGCTGACGGAAAGCTTCGGCTTCCGCCGCTCCGAATTCCGCGAGGACGCTTATTATTTAAACGGCAGAAGGTTCAAGATACGCGGCCTGAACCGCCATCAGTGCTATCCCTATGCGGGCTATGCGATGCCGGCGTCGCAGCAGGCGGCGGATGCGGAGATCCTCCGTTTCGAACTGGGGGTGAACGCGGTGCGCACCTCGCATTATCCGCAGTCGCAGCATTTTATCGACCGCTGTGACGAGCTGGGCCTGCTGGTCTTCACCGAGATCCCCGGCTGGCAGCATGTGGGCGACCAGGCCTGGAAGGAACAGGCTTTTGTAAATCTCGAGGAGATGGTGTGCCAGTACCGTAACCATCCTTCCGTCATCCTCTGGGGCGTGCGCATCAACGAAAGCCTTGATGACGATGAGTTTTATGAGCAGACCAATGCGATGGCGCATGCGCTGGATCCGACAAGACCCACCGGCGGCGTACGTTATCTGGAGAAGAGCCATCTGCTGGAGGATGTATATACCTTTAATGATTTCTCACATGAAGGAACGGCGCCGGGCTGCAAAAAGAAGGCGGCGGTCACGCCGGATATGTCCAAAGCTTATCTGATCAGCGAGTATAACGGACATATGTTCCCCACCAAGTCCTTTGACGACGAGGAGCACCGTCTGGAACACGCGCTGCGGCACTGCAACGTCCTGGATGCGGTGAACGAGAACCGGGATATCGCGGGAAGCTTCGGCTGGTGCATGTTTGATTACAACACCCACAAGGATTTCGGCAGCGGCGACCGGATCTGCTACCACGGCGTGATGGACATGTTCCGCAATCCCAAGCTGGCGGCCTATGTATATGCGTCGCAGCAGAACCGCACGCCCGTGCTGGAAGTTTCCTCCTCCATGGATATCGGTGAGCATCCGGGTGGAAACCGGGGCGCCGTCTATATCTTTACCAACGCCGACAGCGTACGTATGTATAAAAACGACGTATTTATCAAGGAATACACGGAGGGGGATCCGAAGTACTCCCATCTGCGGCATGCACCGATGCTTGTCGATGATTATGTCGGGGATCAGATGAAGGTGGAAGAAGGTTTTTCCGATCATCAGAACAGCATCGTAAAGGATGCGATCAACTATATCGCGCGATACGGTATGGGCAATATCCCGCTGGACATCAAACTGAAGCTGGCCGAAGCCATGACGATCTATCACATGACCTTTGACAGGGCCTATCAGCTTTACGGGAAATATGTGGGCAACTGGGGAGGCGAATCCACGGTATTCCGTTTTGACGCGGTCAAAGACGGCAAGGTGGTAAAGAGCGTGACGAAGTCGGCGGTGGAAAGCCTCAGCCTGGATGTGCGTGCGGATCATACCGTCCTTACGGAGGGCGACACCTATGATGTGGCGGCGCTGCGTATCCGCGTATGCGACGGATACGGGAATGTGCAGCCCTTCTTCCATACGCCGCTTCCGCTGAAGCTTTCGGGACCCGTCGAGCTCATCGGTCCGGCTTACGCCGAGATCGCCGGCGGGATGGGCGGCGCCTATCTGCGCACTACCGGAGAGGCCGGGGAGGCGGAGATCACCGTATCCCTGCCGGAGGAATATAAAAATGATAAAGGAAGCGTAACGATACGTTTCCGGGTGGAGAAGAAATGATACGTCCTGAAGTACCGGGTTCCAAATCCATCACCAATCGTGCATTGCTGCTGGCGGCCATGGCGGAGGGGGAAAGCCTCATCCGCGGCTGCCTTTCCAGTGAAGACGCAAAGGTCTTTCTGGAAGCTCTTGAAACGCTGGGTTTTGAGATCGTAAAAACGCCGTCGGCGGGAAGCCGGCTTGTGAAGAACGAGGATGTGAAGATCCTCGGCAGGGGCGGGGAGATCCCCGTGAAGGCTGCGGAGGTTTACGTGGGAAGCGCCGGTACGGCGGCCCGTTTTCTTGTGGCGATGCTGGCTTTTTCCGACGGGAGCTATACCGTGCGCTCCTCCGGGCAGATGAAAAAGCGTCCCATGGCGCCGCTGATCGAAGCGCTGAAGGCGGCCGGAGCGGAAGTGGAGTGCCTTGAAGAAGAGGGGCATTTTCCGCTGCGGATCACGGGCTGCGGAGGCCGGATCCGGGAAGAGATCCGGGTGCGCATCGACCAGAGCTCGCAGTTTTTAAGCGCGCTGCTGATCGCGGCTGCGGCTTCGCGGAGGAAGCTGCGCATCATCCGTGAGGGCGATCACGGACTTGCTTATGTGGATATGACGATACGGATGCTCTCTTCCTTCGGCGTGAAGGCGGAGTGCAGCGGAGCGTGCTATGCTTTTGACGGCAGCGCTTCCCTGAAGGGCAGGGAATACCGGGTGGAAGCGGATGTATCTGCTGCAGCCTATTTTTATGCACTTGCCGCAATACTTGGAAAAGAGGCGGCTGTGAGCGGCGTGCATGAAGGGATGCTCCAGGGGGATACGGAGTTTATCCGCCTGCTGGAAAAAACGGGCTGTGAACTGCGGGAGGAAGAGGGAACGCTGATCCTGAGAGGCCCGGAGGGAGGGAAGCTCCGCGGAGGCTTTACGGCGGATATGTCCCGCTGCTCCGACCAGGCGCTGACCCTGGCTGCGATCGCCCCTTTTGCGGATGCTCCCGTAAGGATCACGGGCATTTCCCACATCCGTTTTCAGGAATGCGACCGCATCGCGGCGATCTGTAAGAATCTTTCAGCCCTGGGGATCGAATGCAGGGAAGAGACGGACGGAGTGACGATCTTACCCGGAACGCCCCATGCGGCGGAAGTGGACAGCTTCGGTGACCACCGCGTGGCCATGAGTTTCGGCCTGACGGCAGTCCGCTGTCCGGGCATCGTGATCCGGGACCGGGAGTGCTGCAGAAAGACCTTTGCCGAATATTTTGAGGTGCTGGATTCGCTTTTGTGACTGCATCTCCGAAAGGATAGGAGCCGCCATGGATAAGGAAGAAAAAAAGGATAAAAAGAATAAAGATTTTCTGAAGATGACGGGTGATCACAGACCGTCGATGGTGACCTTCTTCATTTTTATTTTTCTTTATGCCGTCACGGTGGCCTTTGTGATCATAACATCGCGTTCCGATGATATGATCCGCTTTATGGGTACGGAGATGCATCTTACGTCTCTGGCCGGGATCCTGGCTTCGATCGCCAATACCATTCTTATCTTTCTGGTCGTTTTTTTTAACAAGCTTGGTTTCATCGTGTCGCTGGTGCTGACCCTTATGCAGTTCCCGACACAGGTGCTCGCAGTGATCCGGCAGCACAACGGGAACAGTATCCCGGGGATCTTCGGCGGTCTTTTTACGATCATCGCCATTGTACTGATCCTCCGGAGGAACCGCAGTATCGATAAATACCGGTCCATGGAGGTCAGTTTCCTGAAGGAGCAGCAAAGGCTTTCGAAGCGCCTGTTTGAGCAGACGGCCACGGCGCTGGTGAACGCGATCGATGCAAAAGATACCTATTCCCGCGGACATTCCATGAGAGTGGCGGAGTATTCCCTGAAGATCGCAAAGATGATGGGGAAAGATGAAGAGGAATGTGAAAAAATCTATTACGCCGCGCTTCTTCATGATGTGGGCAAGATCGGTATCGACGACAGCATCATCAACAAGAAAGGAAGGCTCGACTCCGAAGAGTACGATATCATCAAGCAGCATCCGAATATGGGGAACCAGATCCTTTCCAGTATCAGCGAGCATCCTTTTCTGAGCATCGGCGCCCATTTCCATCATGAGCGCTATGACGGAAAGGGCTATCCGGAAGGGCTGAAAGGCGAGGAGATCCCCGAGATCGCACGGATCATCTCCGTGGCGGATGCCTACGATGCAATGACCTCGAACCGCAGTTACAGGGATGCGATCCCCCAGCAGATCGTGCGCGAAGAGATCGTGAAGGGAGCCGGGAGCCAGTTTGATCCGGAGATCGCCAGGATCATGCAGATCTTTATCGATATCGATACTGGCTACAAGATGAAGGAGCGGATCGCGGCAATGGAGATCTCCGGGAGAAGCGGACTGAGCTGCGATGCGTACAGGAGCAGGGTTTCGGACGGCATCATCGTAACGCCTTATCTGAAAAAGATCTCCCTGAAGTACACGGCTGTCAACAGGGAAAAAGGGGATAAGGGCGCGCCCGTGATCATTCTTTTCGACTCTCTGGACGGACGTTATCATGAGAGGGAAAAAGAGATCCGCGAACTGCTCTATTTCGAATATGCGGAGATCCCCTTTGACGGGGAGGCAAAACTGAGCGGCGCCAGAAAACTGCAGACGGCAATTCATGAAAGCAGGGACAAAAAAACGGACGGCGACAGGGAGGCGTTTTACGAGATCGAAGCCGTGAAGTACAGGGATCATGCTCTGCTGCGCATCGATGACGGAGTTATACTCAAGGAGATCACCATCGCGCTTCCCGACAGTTCCAGATATGTTTACATCGGCTTTACCGGTGAAAAATGCCGTATCACGGATATCAATGTCACCAAAACCGGCAGTCTGATCGATGAGGATTATATCACAAGGATCGCGGAAAAGATCAGCTTTATCGACGACGCCCCCGTCGGTGATCTTCCGAACCTGCAGGTAGACGGACACCGCACGGCGTCAACGGACGGGATACCCGTAACGGACGGCTTAAAGATCTCTTTCCATACACAGAGCCTTCCGACGGCACGTCTGCTCTGGCACTGTCCATATATCTGTCTGTTCACTTCGGAGGATAAAAAGGTGGATGGTGAGAATTTCAGGGAATATGCGCTGGTCTGCCTGGATGGCGAGAACTGGGATGTGGACTCCGCAGAAAAGAATGAGCTGATCGTCCGTAAGGATGACGCTTTTGAAGGCTGGGATAAGTGGAAAAAGTGCAACAGGGATGGGATCGACTGCGTGCTGCGTTTTGAACGCAGTAATGATCATATCACGCTCACAACGGAAAACCTCGGACTCTTTGTGCAGAATACGACAACGATACCGGACGGAAAGCAGGAGATCTGCGTGTCCCTCAGCGGCGATCAGTGTGCGCTCACGGACATAAGGATCTCGCGTTCCTGAGAAAACGGCAGATGCCGCAGTGCCCGGAAACGGGCATCGCGGCATCCGCATTTAAAGGGGAGTAAGGGGCATGTCAGTGGACGACGAAGTCCATCACTTTTTTATCTTCAAGTCTTATTCTGACAAATACATGTTTATCGCTGTATTTAAAGCTCAGGCTCAGAGCGGAGATCTGTGACGGATCCTCCTCATATCCATCCTCGAAGCGGAAATCATCGGGCTCGCCCAGTCCTGCGGTATCCTTCAGGAAGCGGACGGCACTTTCATAGGCGCTTTCCTTTAAAGCCTCGGCTTCTTCGGCGGTATATTTTTTCGCACGCAGCTCCTGTTCATAGCCGACCACGCTGATCAGCAGAGGTTCCAGATCATCGGCCCTGAGCCTTAACTGATATGCGGTCGCATAGCCGGTACCGTTTTTGTAGAAATCCAGCTGATAAAGATCCTCCGTGTCGGGGCCTTCTTCATAATGTTCTCCTTCAAAGAACTCCACCAGCACGATCCATTTATCATCGGCTTTGATGTCCACGCCGTACATATCCATAAGGTACTTTTCTGCGGCTTCACGGGCTTCATATTCCCTGCTGCCGGCGGTAAGCGGGGTGGAATCGCTTGTCAGGTAGGGGGAGGACTCCGTATCATAGCCTTCTTCGATAAGGCTCTGGCGGTTTATGTACCTTTTTTTGGCGTCGTGGTCGATGTACTGCAGGATCTGCTCATCATCCATATCCCCTTCGGGCATATAGACCAGATTATCCGCTGCAACATAAGCAAGCATACCGTCCTGAAGCTCGGCCTTTGTCTGAAGATGCGGCAGCGGAGCTGCGGGGAATACGCCGTCGTCATAGTAAGATCTTTCCAGCTCGATGATGCGCAGGATCTCGTTATCCGTCAGTTCCCGCGAAAAGCCCTCGTCGACGGAGATAAAGGTATCGTTTTCCACCTCATAGGCGTAATCGCCGTATTCCTCTTCGGACATGTTTTCCATCCGTTCCCTTACGCTCATCACTGCCGCGGCAGCACCGATGCTGAGTACGGAAAATACCGTTACGGCGATGAGGACGAGCAGCAGCTGGGAATAACGGAAGGTAAAATCCGAAGTGCGTTTTCTGTTTATGCAGTTTTCGTAAAGATCCTGTTTTTCATCCTCCGAGATCTCGATATTGGAAAGCAGATCCTTAAATTCATACTTTTTCATAAGCCGGTTCTCCTTTGTACTCTGTTCTCAGTTCCTGCCTTGCTCTCTGCAGCCGTTTTCTTACGGCGGTCGGGGAGATCTTTAAGATCTCCGCAGTCTCTTCCGTCGAATAGCCTTCGATGTAATACAGGATCACGACAGATTTGAGCTTGTAATCCAGGTCCCAGACCAGTGAGAGCAGATAGCGTTCGTCGCCGCGCATGCCGTCGGTGATGAGGAGCTTATCCTCCATCTCTTCCAGCGGCACACAGGCGTGTCTTTTATGGAATCTGAGGAACTCCCTGCATTTGTTCTGTGATACCCTGATGAGCCAGGCTTTTCTGTGTTCTTCACTTTCGAACACGGGATGCTTGGAATAATAAGCAAGAAATGTTTCCTGCAGCACATCATTGGTATCCTGTTCGTTTTTCAGGATCAGGTAACAGATCTTGTACAGCATGCTGCTGTAGCGGTCTATGGCTGACCTGAGGTCATCGTTCTGTGCGCTCATTCTATTCTCCTTAACACATATACAATAGTGTCGAAAAGTCTTCGCGAAAACCCTTTTCACTATATATATGCATGAAGCTGTGTGTTTGTGACAACAATTTTACAACTGTCACGGAAAAATGACAATGCGGCCTGCCGGAAGGCCGCGCTATTGCCAAAAGGCCGCAAATCCCGTATAATTTCGGCAAAGGCGCAGCCGGAAAGGATGGAAAATATTATGAGTGATCAGCGTATCATACCGACCAACAAAGAATCTCAGGAATGTGTAAAAAGTGTCAT
Source organism: Lachnospiraceae bacterium (assembly GCA_016282915.1). Taxonomy (GTDB): domain Bacteria; phylum Bacillota; class Clostridia; order Lachnospirales; family Lachnospiraceae; genus NK4A136. The sequence goes on from JAEELW010000018.1 coordinate 9,595, forward strand.
GAAGTATCTGGCGGAGATCTCGGGCGAGCGTATCGTCACGGGACAGCATACCCAGACCATACCGATGGAGGAGCTGCAGAAGATCCGGGAAGTGACCGGAAAGGAACCGGCACTCCTGGGTTTTGAACTGCTTTCCTATTCTCCGAACATTAATGAAAAGGATACGGACGAAGCCTGTATGACGGAAGTGATCGAGAATCGGGATACCTTAAAGTGCGCCTGGGACTGGGCGGAAAAGAAAGGCCTGATCACCTTCACCTGGCACTGGTTCTCGCCCCTCGGCGGGCGTTCCAAGGCGTTCTATTCGGAACATACGGACTTTGATGCATCGAAGGCGGTCACGCCGGGGACGCCCGAATACGAAGCACTCATTTCGGATATGGATCATATGGCAGGCCTTTTGAAGCCTTTTTGTGAGAAAGCGGTCCCCATACTCTGGAGACCCTTCCATGAAATGGACGGCACCTGGTTCTGGTGGGGAGCAAAGGGGGCGGAGCCTGCAAAGAAGCTCTGGCGTATCATGTACGAACGCTTTACGACGGTTCATCACCTGACCAATCTGATCTGGGTCTGGAACGCCGGCAAAGCGGAGTTCTATCCGGGGGATGAGGTGGTGGATATCGTTTCCGTGGATATCTATCCGCCCGCGCATGAGCATAAGTCGTGCAAGGAGGAATATCATACGATGGAGCAGATCCCGGCGCAGCCCAAGATCATCCTGCTCGGGGAGATCGGCGTGCTCCCGGATGTGGAAGCGATCCACCGCGAAAAGATCGGCTGGGCGTCGTACATGACCTGGTCCAAGGAATTCTGCCTGAGCGAGGAGCAGAATACTTTCGAGGTGCTGAAGCAGGTTTATGACAGTCCCTGGGTCGTAACGAAGGAAACGCTTCCGGTACTTTATTGAGGCGTTGGGGGGACGGATCATGGCCGGGGATAAGGAAAGAGCCCGGATGGACAGAGATACAGAAAGGATCGCCTGGGTCGATATCGCCAAGGCGTTTGCAGTGTATCTCTGTATCGTCGGGCATGTGGCGGTTTTTGAAGGGGAACTGTATCATCTGATCTTTTCTTTTCATATGCCGGCTTTTATTATCCTGTCCGGCTATACGATGAAAGCCTCGTCGTCTTTTACCGTTTTTCTGAAGAAGCGTATCCGTTCCATTATCCTGCCTTATCTGGTCTTTAATCTTCTCGGGATACTGATCACGCTGATCTTTCCCTGTGCGCACTACCGCAGGGAGGATCTGTTTTCCGCAGCTGAATGGTTAAAAAGTATTAAAAGGGTGGCGGGTGGCGGCGTGCTCACGGGACATCTCGGTGCTGTCTGGTTTTTGCCTGCGCTTTTTACCGGAAGTCTGATCGCATACTGGATACTCCGGCTCATACGGGCGGAAAAGCTCTGTATAAAGATCAGCGGCTTTCTGCTGCTTGCCCTGCTTTTTCTGGCCGCTGTAAATTATGCCTTGTTTGATATCCCCTTTTCCATACCCTGGCGTATCGATAACGGACTGATGTTTGCCTTTTTTCTGGTCTGCGGCTACCTGCTGAAGGAATACCGGCTGCTGGAGGAAAGACCGCTGTGGCTTACCGGGATCCTGGCGCTCGTCTTTTTTGTGCTCTGGTATTTTAAGGGGCTGAGGAATGTTCATGTCAATCTTGCGGGCCACAGCTATGGGAGTCCGGTCAATTTCCTGATCGGAGCCTTCGGCGGCACCTTCTGTCTGATCTTTTTATCGCAGATCATTGCGAGACTTTTAAAAGCGCTTTCCTGTCTTTTCTGCTTTGTCGGGAGAAATACACTGATCATCTTTGCACTTCAGATCTATCCGGTAAAGCAGTGTGTGTATATCTACAATCAGATCTTCGGAACGGAGCTGGAATCCCAGCATATTGACGGATATCTGCTTCCGCTCGTGATCGGAGGGATCTCCCTGGTCGTACTCTGCTTTCTGTCCTTCGCCTATGAGAAGATATGGCAGAAACTCCGCTGTCTGCGTAAGGCACGAAGCGTAAGCGCCGGGACGGACAAAGCGCGGTGATTGTTATTTGCTCTCCGTAATGATACAATGTTCCGTAAGGCAGAGGCAGATGGTATCACAGGCCCTGTCATTACGGTTTTGCCATATCGATAAGAAAGAATCCACCGGGAGAATTGCGGTATGTTTGAGAGTTTATTTCGAAGAAATGCAGGGGGAAGGATAGCCTGCCTGCTCCTTGTATTTGCAGTCCTGTTCTGCGGCTGTGCGGAGAAGGAAGAGCAGGAAGACAGTCCTGCCCTGCTGCTGGGCTTCAGCCAGCTCGGAACCGAGAGCGCATGGAGGAGCGGAAATACCCGCGATATCGAGGAAAAGGCGGCGGCCTCCGGCGTAAGCCTGATGCTGGAGAACGCCAACCGCAAGCAGGAGAACCAGATCGCGGCGATACGGCGCTTTATCGCCTACCGGGTGGATGTGATCGCCTTCTCGCCCATTGTGGAGGAGGGCTGGGATAATGTACTCGTGGAAGCGCATGAGGCCGGCATCCCCGTGATCCTCGTTGACAGGGAAGTCAATACGGAGAAGAAAGGTCTGATCAGCTGCCATATCGGCGCGGATTTCTATAAAGAAGGTGTCATGGCGGCGGAGTATCTGATCCGGAAGGCAGACAGTCTCGGTGCGGATGAGCTCCGCATCGTGGAGATCACGGGGACGGAGGATTCGACTCCCATGCGGCAGAGACAGGCCGGCTTCATGGATACCATTGAAAAGGACGGGAGGATGGTCGTGCTGGAGAGCGTCAACGGCGATTTTCTCAAGAGCCGCGGTGCGGAGTGTATGCGTTATCTTCTCGAAGAATACGGCGAGGATATCGATGTCGTGTTCAGCCATAATGACGAGATGACTCTCGGTGCACTGCCCGAGATCGAAAATGCGGGATATGAGCCCGGGAAGGATATGATCATCATCTCCATCGACGGCGGGCAGGAAGCCATCGACGTATTAAGACAGGGAAAGATCAACTGCGTCGTGGAATGTACGCCCATGCTCGGCCGCGAGCTGATGGAAACCGCTAAAAAGCTGAAAGCAGGAGAAAAAGTTGATGCCAAGATCCATCCGAAGGAGGGTTATTTCAGCGATGAAATGGATCTGAGGCAGCTTGCCCCGAGGGGATATTAGGAATGAAAGCGTCAGGGAAGGAAAAGAGCATCATCGGGCGCATCAACGACATGAGCCACCGGCTGATGGTGATGCTGCTTGCGCCGATCATCTTAAGCCTTGTACTGATGCTCTTTTATGCCGGAAAGTACGACCAGGCCATTATCCGCATGGAGACCATCGCAAGCCTGAAGACCGTTGTCGCCGAGGAGATCCCCGAGACTATGTGGAATATCGTCAGCGGCCGTGATACGATCGAGGCGAGTAAGGTCTATGTCACCTTACGCACGGTGAATGAAACGATACAGGAGGTGACCGACAGAACGGTTCAGGAAAACCGGCTTTCGCTCATCGTGGCCGGAAGGACCATGCAGACGCTACAGAACTATGTGGACCGGATCCGCGACAATATCTCCGATGGCGTTCCCGTGGTCGAAAGTGAAGCGGTGCTTGCCGAGATCCGCGATGTTTCCTCGCTGGTGGAGTCCATGCTGAACGATTATATTTCCGAGGAGATCGCTTCGACGGGACGTATGAGCCTTACCCTGAGAAAAGTGATCATAGCTACGGCGATCCTCGAGGCGCTCATAGTCGCGGCAGCCCTTCTGATCCGGAACCGTTCCGTGAAAAAAACGGCGGCCTTTGTAAAACAGCCGATCGACAATCTGGAACAGGTAGCCGCTACTCTTGCGGACGGGACCCTGGATGCACGGATCACGGAAACAGAAGTGACGGAGCTCAGAAACCTGACCTTCCAGGTGAATACGATGGCGGACCGCTTGGAGAACATGATGAAAAAGAGCCTGAGGGATGAGAGGAACCTTCGCAAAGCAGAGCTTCGTACCCTGCAGGCGCAGATCAATCCGCATTTTCTTTATAATACGCTGGACGCTATCGTCTGGAAGGCGGAAGCGGGGGATAAAGACGAAGTCATTTCGCTGACCAGCGCTCTCAGCGACTTTTTCCGCATCAGCCTTTCTTCCGGTGCCGACTGGATCCCGATCAGTCAGGAGAAAAAGCATATCGAAGGTTATCTGAAGATACAGCAGACCAGATACCGCGATATCATGCGTTACGAGATCGACATGCCCGATGAGATCGGACATTTCTATATACTGAAACTGCTGCTCCAGCCGCTTGTGGAAAACGCCCTGTATCATGGGATCAAGATCAAGCGGGGCGGCGGTATCATAAAGGTATCCGCCAGGCTCGAGGACGAATGGCTCATTTTCTCCGTAAAGGATACCGGTGGCGGGATGACTCCCGCACAGATGGAAGACCTGCTGCAGAGGATGAAGGAAGGACGGCCTTCTGTGAGCGAACACTCCGGAGGCTTCGGCCTGGTCAATGTCAATCTGCGGATACGTCTGTATTATAATCAGTCCGAAGGACTGAGCATCACAAGCGACAGTAACGGTACGGAGGTGAGTTTCCGCGTACCCTGCCGTACGAGAGAAGGGATAATGGAAAATGAAAGTATTTCTGGTTGACGACGAGATCGTTGTGAGAGAGGGGATCAGGGAATCCTTTCCCTGGGAGGAAAGTCCTTATACCCTGGTGGGAGAGGCACCGGACGGTGAGATGGCGCTCCCGATGATAAGGGATACCAATCCGGACATCGTGATCACCGATATCCGTATGCCTTTTATGGACGGCATCGAACTCTGCAATATCTTAAGAAGCCAGCTGCCCTGGATCGGGATCATCGTGCTCAGCGGTTATGATGATTTTGAGTATGCCAGGAAGTGTATCCGGCTGGGTGTGAGGGAATATCTGCTCAAGCCCATCAACGCAGGTGAGCTCAGACAGGTCCTGGATAAGGTGAGCGACCAGATCCGGGAAGAGAGAAAGAGCAGGGAACATGCGGAGAGCCTTCGTATGCGTACCGAGAGCGGGAGGCGTTTTGTCGTGGAAAAGCTCATCGGTTCCCTGTATTCCGATGAGGCCATGGAGGCGGACGCAGCCAATGCGCTGGAAGAACTGAGATCCATGGGCTGCCCGGTAAATGCACCTTTTTATGTTGTCATCGATGCGGCTTTCGAACCGGTGGATAAAGGACAGGCACTTGCAGCGGATCTCGTTCATTCATGCGGCGGAAGCCGTCATGCGACGCCCAGCAGGACGGGAACGAGGATACTCGTGACCGGAGATACCCCGGAAGATGCGGAGGAAAGAGTCTATGCGACAGCCACTTCCCTCGCACGGGATCTGGAGCGCGGAGGCTGCAGGGAGATCAGGATCGGGATCGGCGAGATCGTAGAAAAGCCGGGTGAGATCTGTAAGAGCTTCAAGACCGCAAGACATATACGGCATCTGCTCGTGCAAAGAGAGGAAGATAAGTCCCTGATCTGCGGGACACGTGAACTGGGAGATCCGAATGCGGATAAAAAAACCTCGGCCGTCATTAATGAAGCAAAGCTGTATATGACGCAGCATTTCACGGATTCCAGCCTGATGCTCCAGGATGTCGCAAAGGCCGTGGGCATGAGCAACAGCCGCTTTTCCACGGTGTTTTCCCAGGAGAACGGCCAGACCTTTACGGAGTATCTGGTCTATCTGCGGCTCAGCAAAGCGAAGGAGCTGCTGCGCACGACGGATCTGCGCAGTTCGCAGATCGCTTTTGACGTGGGATACAACGATGCCCACTATTTCAGCTATATCTTTAAGAAAAACGCGGGAATGACTCCGTCGGAGTATCGTTCACGATATCATAATCAACCGGAGTAGAAAAATTCTTAACCTTCCGTGTAAAGATCCGGGATGATTTTGAACCCAGTCGAAATGAATATCGATTTACTTTAAAAACCTTTTCCGATACCCTTATAAGTGAAGTTAATGGTCTGCGGACCCACAATCATAGGAGGGAATCTGTATGAGAAGGTTTTCAAAAGTTTTATCACTCGCACTTGTAGTCATTATGATGTTTGCTCTCACTGCGTGCGGCGGTGACGGCTCCATCAAGGTGGGCGTTGTCAACAATCCCCCTTCGGAATCCGGTTACCGTGAAGCAAACGTAAAAGACATGGAAGCTGTTTTCTCCAAGGAGAACGGTTACGAACTGAAGACCGCTTACAGCTTAAAGAATGACGAGCAGCTTCAGGCAGCTCAGGGCTTCATCACGGAAGGTGTTGATTATCTTCTGATCTCCGCAGCCGAGACCACCGGCTGGGACGAAGTGCTTAAAAAGGCAAAGGACGCCGGCATCAAGGTTTATCTCTTCGACCGTATGATCGATGTAGACGAGAGCCTGTATGAGGCAGCAGTTGTATCCGACATGGCAAAGGAAGGCGAGACCGCAGTGAACTGGCTGCTTTCCCAGAATCTGGACGAGTACAACGTGATCCATATCCAGGGCGCAATGGGTTCCGATGCACAGATCGGCCGTACCGGCGCACTTGACGCACAGTTTGCATCCGGCAAGATGAACAAAGTTGTTCAGCAGACCGCTACCTGGGATGAGGCGGAAGCAAAGAAGATCGTGGAATCCGTGATCAACAGCGGTGAGGACTTCAACGTGATCTACGCAGAGAACGACGGTATGGCGAAAGGTGCCGTAGCAGCTCTGGACGAAGCAGGTATCACCCACGGTGTGGACGGCGAAGTCATCGTAATGGGCTTTGACTGCAACAAATGGGCTCTGAGAGAACTGAAGGCCGGCGCTTGGAACTACGATGGACAGTGCTCACCTTTCCAGGCAAAGATCATCAGCGACCTGATCAAGAGCGGCAATGCTCCTTCTTCCAAGAAGATCATCAACGAAGAGAAGGGCTTTGATGCCAAGACGCTTACGGATGCCGATATCGACACCTACGGTCTGGGCGAATAAGACGGAAGTATGAACTGACGGGCGCAGCTCTGTTGTATGAAAAAATGACAATGGGGCTGCGCTTTTTATTACAGGAAGACAAGGAGCGGTTCCTATTATGCAAGGAGGAAGCGGTATGCAGGAAGAATGCTTGCTGAAGCTGCGGGGAATAGATAAATACTTCCCCGGTGTGAGAGCGCTTCACAATGTGGATTTCACGCTGAGAAAAGGCGAGATCCATGCGCTGATGGGCGAAAACGGTGCCGGAAAATCCACGCTGATCAAGATCCTGACCGGCGTTTATCAGATGGATGACGGAAGTATCACGATTGACGGAGAGGCGGTCAGTATCCATTCCCCGCAGGATGCGCAGAATAAAGGCATCAGCACGGTGTATCAGGAGATCACACTCTGCCCGAACCTAACGGTTGCCGAGAACATGTTCATCGGCCGTGAAGGCGGTTTGCTGGTGAATCAGAAGGAATATAAAAGGAAAGCGGACGAGCAGCTGCAGAGCCTCGGGATACCCGCACGGGGCGGACAGCAGCTGGGGAGCTGCTCACTGGCGGTACAGCAGATGGTAGCGATCGCACGTGCCGTGGATATGAAATGTAAGGTGCTGATCCTGGATGAGCCCACCTCTTCTCTGGATGATAAAGAGGTGAACATGCTCTTCAGCCTGATGCGTGATCTGAAGGCGAAGGGCGTGGGGATCATCTTTGTGACCCATTTCCTTGAGCAGGTATACGAAGTGAGCGACCGCATCACGGTCCTCCGAAACGGGGAACTGGTCGGCGAGTATCTTACGAAGGATCTTCCGCAGGTGCAGCTCGTTGCCAGGATGATGGGTAAGGAACTGGATGAGCTGGGCGATTTCGGAGAGACCGATTCTGCTGCGGGCAGCGACAGTCCTGTGTTCTACGAGGCCTCCGGTCTGGTCAGCGAAGAGACGAATCCTTTCGATTTTACGATCAGAAAAGGAGAAGTCAACGGCTTTACCGGACTGCTGGGATCGGGCCGCAGCGAGAGCGTCCGCGCCATCTTCGGTGCGGATAAGGTGACCGGCGGTACCGTAAAGGTGAACGGGGAAGAGGTAAAGATCTCCCGGCCCGTCGATGCGATGAAAAAAGGTATCGCATATCTGGCAGAAGACCGGAAGCGCGACGGCATCATTGCCGATCTGAGTGTGCGTGAAAATATCATACTTGCGCTCCAGGTGATGAACGGTTTTTTCAAACCCATCAGCCGCAGCGAATCCGAGGCTTTTGCGGATGAATACATCAAGGCACTGAATATCAAAACGGCAAGCAGCGAGACGCCCATCGGCTCCCTGAGCGGCGGAAACCAGCAGAAAGTGATCCTGGCAAGATGGCTTCTCACCCATCCGGATTACCTGATCCTGGATGAGCCTACCCGCGGTATCGACGTGGGAACGAAGCTGGAGATCCAGAAACTTGTTCTGCAGCTTGCCAGGGACGGCGTGAGCGTTACCTTTATCTCTTCGGAAGTGGAAGAGATGCTCCGTACCTGCAGCCGTCTGATCGTAATGCGTGACAGGCACATCGTAGGTGAGCTGAAGGGAGAGGATCTGAACCAGGCTCAGGTGATGAAGACGATCGCGGGAGGGGAGGCGTAATGAAGGACGGTTCAAAAAAATTCCTGAAAAACGGGCTGGGGCAGCTGACGATCCCGCTGATCGCAGTGGCCCTGCTGGTGATCTTTAATCTGATCCGGGATCCCTCATTTTTCAGTATCAGCATCACCCATAATAATGTGGGAAATGCGGTGCTCTCCGGAAACCTGATCAGCATCATAAACGGAGCAAGCGAGCTGGCGATCCTGGCGATCGGCATGACGCTTGTTACGGCGGCAACAAAAGGACAGGATATCAGCGTCGGTGCGGCTGCGGCCATTGCGGGAAGCGTTTTTGTAAAGGTCCTGAAATCCGGATCGGAGATATCCGTCGGAATGGTCCTGCTGGCTTTCCTCTGTGCCTGTCTGGTCGCAATGATCTTCGGTGCGTTCAACGGGACGCTGGTCGCGGTCTTTAATATCCAGCCGATGATCGCAACACTGATACTTTACACCTGCGGACGTTCCATCGCCTACTGGATCAACGGCGGTGCGACACCGACCGTCAACAGTCCGATACTCAATGCCATCGGAAGTTTTGCACCGGGGATCCCGGTTCCCACGCCCGTGATCATCGTGATCGCGGTCACCATACTGTTCAAGCTGCTCTTCCATTTTACTTCGCTGGAGATCCTTACGCAGTCGGTAGGTATCAATCAGAGCGCGGCCAGACTGAACGGTATCAATACCACCTTCATCAAGCTGCTCTCCTTTATCCTGCTGGGAGTATGCGTGTCGGTGGCAGGCTGCATCGGCGTGAGCCGTCTGGGTCTGATCAACCACGAGACCCTGCTCCTGGATGTGGAAATGGATGCGATCCTTGCGGTAGCCATCGGCGGAAACAGCCTGGGCGGAGGAAAGTTTAAGATCAGCGGAAGTATCATCGGCGCTTATGTGATCCAGATGCTGACCATCACCCTTTATGCAATGAAGGTTTCTTCCACGGATGTAAAAGCCTATAAGGCCATCGTCATCGTGCTCCTGGTGGTGATCGGTTCGCCCGTGGTCAAAGAACGTTTCCGTAAGATCTTTAAGAAAGGAAAATCCGGAACAAAGGGGGTTGAGGCGGCATGAATAAGAATAGGAACAAGGTCAAAGAACCCCTTAACGATACACAGCTTCTGATGACCATTACCATCTGTATCTTTGCGGTCATGTATCTGCTGGCGATCGTGCTTTTGCAGGGAGGCTTCCTGCATGCGCAGCAGATCCTGGATATGCTGAACGACAACGCAAGCCTGATCATCGTTTCCTGCGGGCTTACCATCGTGATGATCGGCGGAGGCATCGATATCAGTGTCGGTGCGGTCACGTCACTGGTGGTCATGAGCTGTGTGCTCTTCATCAACAAAGGCGGAAATCCCTATCTGGCGATCCTGCTGGCCCTGGGCATCGGTCTCGCCTTCGGTGCGGTCCACGGTTTCCTGATCAGTTATCTGGACATACAGCCGTTCATCGTGACACTGGCCGGCATGTTCTTTGCAAGAGGTATGACAACGATACTCTCCGTCGAGCCGCAGAAGCTGGATGAAGAGGTGTTTAACGGGATCCATACGAGCATCAAGAGCGATCTGCTCGGCTACCGGGCAAAGAACGGAAATGTCATACCCGCGAATATGGAGCTGGGCGTTGTGATCGCGGCAGTCTGTGTGATCCTCATCTTTGTACTCCTGAAGTACTGCCGTCTCGGAAGGAATTTCTACGCGATCGGCGGAAACCAGCAGAGTGCACTGATGCTGGGCATCAACGTAAAGAGGACGCGTTTTGCGACCTATCTCATCAGCGGACTCTTAAGCGGTATCTCCGGCTATGTCCTGATGATGCACATCGGAGCCGGAAACGCAACAAACGCGGCGGGTATGGAAATGAATGCCATCGCTTCCGCCATCATCGGAGGAACGCTTCTGACCGGCGGTGTCGGTAATGTGCTCGGAACCGTTTTCGGTGTGCTGACGCTCACTACGATCAAAAAGATCGTGGTTACCAGCGGACTGAACCAGCCCTACTGGCAGAGCATTACCACCGGCGGTATGCTGTGCTTCTTTATCCTGCTGCAGAGTGTCGTTCTCGGAAAGAGACAGAAGAAGAAAAAAGCATCATAAAGAACAGATATTGCAAACGGAAGATCCGTTATAAAATAGCCATTCGTGGCCGTTTAGGGCTGCGGGTGGTTATTTTTTTCCGTAGAGGCTCCGTCCCCCAGGATCTCGTCGTAGAGTTCCAGACCGAAGCTGGTCAGTTCCGGGGCGTGAGGTATCATCCGGAAAGTACGTTTTCCGTCCGGGAGATGTTCGGCGCACAGGAAGCAGACTTTTTCATCGTATTTGGATTCTTCGTACATGCGCTGGGCAAAGGAAAGAAGGTGGGTCACGGAGAAGATACGCACGCCCTCCTCCTTCAGAGCCTTTATGATATCATAGGCGATGGAGGAACCCTCCTTTTCCGTCGTGGTGGCAAAGGATTCGTTTAAGAGGATCAGCGGTTCGTCCCCGAGATTGTTGATGATCTGGTCGATGCGGCGCAGCTCTTCGTCCAGACGGCCGCTGTTCATCGCGCTGTCTTCCCGTCTTGTAAAATGGGTAAAGATCGATCTGTGGATCCCGGCTTTGTAGCTTTTTGCGGAAACGATGAGGCCGCTCTGAAACATCACCTGCGCGATCCCGATGCTGCGGAGGAAGGTGGATTTTCCGCCCTGGTTGGCACCCGTGATCACGACAAGCTGTTTTCCGTTCAGGGAAGACGAATTGCCGACGGTGTGGCCTTCCTGATTCATGGTCATGACCATTTCCTTCAGATCTTCAAACTGAAGCTGTCCTTTTTCTCCCGGCTGCGGGAAACAGAAGTCGATCTTGAAACGCTGCAGCTGCGCGCGTATATTGATGGCGCCGAGATAGAATGCGGTCTGGAAATGCAGCTGGTCAAAGAACTGCCCGTAAGAGTTCACCATGGCGTTGCAATAGGAATAGACATAGTTTACGACCGCATATTCCAGCTCGGCGGCGTCGTCCTGCATGGCCTGGTCCCGGTAAAGGGAGATACGGCCGGGGGCCAGGGACGTTATGGTGCCGTGCAGCTTTGCACGTATGCCGGTAGGCTTGCTGTAAGGTTTTACAACGGAGGAAAGCTTCTCCAGTTTCAGATCCCCGATCTTTAAGCCGTCCTTCAGACCGCAGTCCAGCTGTATTTTGGGCAGCCGCATGACGTAGACGTTCTGGGCGGAGCGGTCACCGGAGATGTCCGTATAGAAGGAAAGGTCCTTCATCAGTGCTTCCAGGTATTCGACTTTTTCCTCGGTGAGTTCTTCCTGGAGGCGCTCGTAGAGCGCAAGAAAACCGCGGGAACTGAGCCCCTCATGATTCTGAAGGAAAAGAGAGTATACCTGCGTCATCCCGTCGTAGAGAAGGCGCAGCACTTTCAGATCCGTGATCAGCTTTGCTTTGGTATCGGCTTCGCCTGCAGCGCTGTTTTTGCGGCCCAGTTTATCCCAGTCTTCGAGCAGCTTTTCGGAGATCCGATAAAGATCCGCGACAAAAGCCTGTTTGCGGAAGCTGTCTTTTACGATCTCCTGACGGTAGGCGATCTCTTCGTCATTCTGCAGGGGCGTCCTCATGATTTTTCTGACCGTACTTCCGAGATAGGGATCTTCCTTTTCGGAATATACGGCGCGGTTGCCGCGAAAGATCGAATCCATGCAGGCAGCCTTGAAAACGGCATTCAGGCCCAGGTCCTTTGAGATGCTCATCCAGTCAAAATAAGGTTTTGCACCGGTCCATTCCCGATCGGCAAATAATAAAAATACATTCATGAAAAGCGCTCCCTGATCTGCTCATAAGTCAGTTTGTATTTCAGGACCAGCCGGTTGGTGCCGTCCGCTTCATAGGCCTCGCTGCGCTCGATCCTGTAGGTCTGTATATGCTTTTCGTTCACGCTCGCCCGCAGGCTTACCACCCCTTTACAGGAACGGGAAAGTTCGCCGAGGTGCGTGACATAGATCCCTTTGCAGTGCCTGCCGATCAGATATTCCAGGACGCGCTTTCCCATTTCGATCGCGTCATAATTGGCGGCAGTCGTAAACAGCTCGTTGATCACAATGAAAGCGCCTTCCTGTTCTTCTTCCATGACGGGCTTCAGCCTTACCAGTTCGTCCATCAGCTTTCCGCGGCCGGTCTCGACACTCTCCTCTACGGAAAAATGTGTCCAGAGATTGCTGTAGCGGGGGACCTCTGCGCTGTCGGCCGGAACATCCAGTCCCATCTTCGTGAAATAGATGAGCTGTCCGAGGCTGCGTCCGTAGGTGGTCTTTCCGCCCTGGTTCGGGCCGGTGAGGACAAAGAAGTTCTCGTCCGCGGTCAGTTCTGCTTCGTTCGGGACCACTTCCTTTCCGTTCGCCATGTTCGTGAGCGCAAGCGCCAGATCGTAAAGCTTTGATGCACGCAGCGTATCTTCGGAAGGCCGCGGTGTGCACATGTGAAAGCCCTTTGTCTCCATCATCCGCTGGAACGAGGCATAGGCCAGATAGTAGGCCATCTGGGCTTCGAGTGCGGGAATGCCGTCGTGGGTACAGGACGGATAAGCGCTGCAGAAGAGATCCAGCCGTTTGAAAAAGGCTTTATGTTTTTTGCGGAAAAGCTTTACGATCTCTTCCTCAAGTCTGGAGTAGTATTCCGTATCGATGAAAGGGCTCTTCAGATCGCGGCTGTCCGCCTTTCAGAACATTATCCAGGGCTTCGCATGAGGAGCTGTACGCGTAGCATTCCCCCAGATGCCAGGCCTGTTAGCGTGG
>JAEELW010000019.1 GCA_016282915.1 Lachnospiraceae bacterium
CAGGCTTATGGTCTTACTGCTGTATAAAGACCTTTTACCCACAAACTCCTTCGTCCACAGCCTTCCCAGATACATGATGCATCGAAGCGGTGCATTCGGAACCGGCGTGCTCTGATGCCCCCACAGGCTCAGCCTCGAATCCATCAAAAAGGATACATCATTCTTCATCCCCATGAACAGCACATCTTCCATGGTATTGAATTCGATGAGTGACGGATCCTCATAAGCCGTTCCGTTCACTGCATTGTAAAGACTGAGCGTCCACTCCCGATGCTCTTCCCGTCCGAAGATCATCTTAAAAAGCCGGTCCTTGTGTTCCCGATTCACCATAAAAAATCTCCTTTCATTGTAATGCAATTCTCTTATGGTTTCAATAAATAAAGCTTTGAATAATCCCGGCAGGAAGCCTGTCAGGTGCTGCGGAATGCAACTCGTGTCTCATTCAATATAGCACAGATGTCACATGTATGCAAGCCTTATTTTCGAGGGTGATGGATCAGAGAAAACAGACGGTGCTACAGAACCGGCAGGTCCGTCCCCATGGTCTTCTGCGACTGCAACAAAAAAAAGACCACGAGGTCCGTCCCCGTGGTCTTTCTTAAATTATTGTTCGACGATCACCGTCACTGTGATGGTCTTTCCGTCGACCTTCGCGGTGAACTTACTCCTGCCCGCTGCACACGCCGTCACCTTTCCGTTTTCGTCGATGAAAGCGCTGTCGGGCTTGCTGCTCTTGAAGAGCACGGCCTGATCCACAGCATCAAAGGAAAGCTCCGTGCTTTCGCCGGCTTTGATCGTCAGGGTATACTTGTTGGCGATAAGCCTGCCGTTTTTCTTTGTCTGCGGTGCAAGGCCTTCGCCGCTCAGGCTAAGGTCCTCCACGAAGAGGTGGACCAGGTACTCCGTTCCGTCGGCTGCCGTTGCCGTCAGGGTCGTCTCACCGGCTTTATTGGCCGTCAGCTTTTTCTTGTCGAAGCTTGCGATCTCTTCGTCCGCGCTGCTCCAGAGCGGGTTCTTCACACCCTTGATGCTCAGGTTCTTCTTAGCACCCACAGCCATATGCAGTGTGCGTTCCTTTGCGGGTACGGCTTCCTTTACGCTTACGCTGCAGTTATACGCGCTGCCGTTGATATAAGCCGTGACCTTCGCCTTGCCGGCACTCACCGCCGTGACATTGCCATCCTGATCTACCACAGCCACATCGGGCGTTGCGCTGAACCAGTAAACGGGCAGTTCATCCGGATTCTTCAGTTCGATCGCCCTGCTCTCTGCCCCGTCTGCCGTGATCTGCAGGCTCAGCTTCTTCGGAACGGAAGGCGCGCTGATATGCAGGACGAGACTACGCTCGCCGTTCCATATGGTCGCTGTACCTTCCTTCTTTGCCTTGAGCTGACCGCTCTTCTTACTGATGCTCACCAGCGCCTTGCTTGTTTTATCATCCTTCTTTACGCCCCAATCTTTACCGATGATGAATTTCTGACCTTTGACCAGATACAGCTCCGTGGTACCGGCTTCGATCAAAGGAATAGGATCCAGTGCGGAACAGATGGCCGGTCCGGGTCCGGGCTCCGTCTTCTTTGTCCACTTCGCATAGAGAGTGAAACTCTCCGTCACCTTTTGGCTGAAGTCATATTCCTGCGTACACTCTTTATCCGTGTACCAGCCACCGAAATCATACTCATCATCCACCGGATCCGGAGCGGGTCTGGAAAGCAGCCCGCCGCTCTTCACACTCATATCCGCGATGGCTGTCCCGTGGCCGTTCATGTCAAAGCTCACGGTAAAGCTCTCTGCTGCTTTTTCCGTCCACTTTGCATAAAGCGTAAAGCTCTTCGTTACCTTTTTATTGAAGTCATATTCTTTCGTGCACTCTTTATCCGTGTACCAGCCGACGAAATCGTAAGCCGCATCCACAGGATCGTCCGGCCTGCGCACCTTCCCGCCGCTGCGGATACTCTGCGCGGAAACGGCGTTGCCATGGCCGTTCATCTCGAAGCGGATCGTATGATCGGATACTGGAGGGGCTGTCTGTGCCTTGATCTCCGCCGGGATACATACTTCTTCGATGTTGCAATGAGCCGCGTCGCCTTTCACCATATACCAGACATAGTAGGTACCGGCCGCGGATGCCTTTGGAAGCTCGGTGCTCCATTTTTTGTCTGCAGCTTCCGAATCCCCGTCAAAATCCGGCGCGGTTTCGGCATTTTCACCGAGCGCGTAATACAGCGTACCGCCTTCTGCTTCCCCTGCTGTCACAAGCACCTGTTCACTCCCGTTATAGCTCAGGGAAAGCGCTTCCGGAATTATTTTCACTACGGGTGCCGGCTTAAGCGTAAATGTAGCTCCCTCTGAAGAAGAATCAAAGATTACAGATTCGAGATTTAATTGTAAAGCGGGACGCAGCCCGACATCGACGTGATCTACGCCGTAGCTTTTGTCCCAGCTCGCGCTGCCACCGTAGATGACAACGCACGCATGATCGGGATAGAAGCCGGGCGAACGCAGCCACCACCACGCATTACACTTCCGAACACTATCAGGCGCTTTTAGTGCCTCATCAACAGAGAGCAGGTAGAGCTTTGCTTTCGAGGTCTCTTCGAATACATCTGTATTGCTGTTATATGCATATGTTATCAGATCCGTCTTTTTTATCGCAGCTGCCACATCCTTAAATGACTTCGACTCACCAAAGGTTTGCGATCCGTCGATCAGGCCGTCCAGATACGCCTTCACGTCAGAAGCATTATAGGAATTACTTAACTCATCTTCGTCATTATCTTTGAAATCAAATGCCATCGTGTCGATCGGATCCTTCGCCAGCAGCGTCACCGTTCCGACATCCACAGCCGTGGAACTATCCTCGATGATATACCAGTCCAGACCATTGAACTTTACGGTGACATCACTGTTGTTCACCATTCCTTCATAGGGGCTGATATAATTATCCTGTACCGTCACTTCGCAGCTGCTCGTTTTGCCCGCATCCGAATTGCTCGTCACGGTGACCGTGGCGCTGCCTGTCGATATGCCCTTGGCGTATACCGTCAGCACGGAGGTGGCGTTCGTGCCGACCTCGGTGGTGCAGGACGCATCCGAATACAGTTTCACAGCCCCCGGCTTGCTCCCTCCTACGCTCCACTTTACCTTCCCGTCCACGGCAGTACCCGGTGTCAAGACAGCTGTAAAGGATATATTGTTTCCCTTGATGATCGTCTGGTCTGCGGTCTTGTCCAGCGTCAGAGACGTAATCGGCAGAGTAAACGTATTCCCGTCAGGATTGAAAATGACCTTCGACAGATCCAGTTGTAAAGCGGGACGAAGTCCTACCAACGCGTCTGATACGCCGTGGCAGTCGGACCAGCCTGTGTCCCCATCGTCTTTGACAATGCAGGCCTCATCGTTCTCGCTGCCTGGCGAGCGCAGCCACCACGACTTACCACTGCCACAGTTCCGGATACTTTTCGGAACAGCCAAAGCTTCCTCGACGGAAAGCAGGTAGAGCTGTGCACCCGCAACGGGCCCCTTCTCATTACCATCTTTATCTTTTACCGTCAGATCAACAGCCTTTATCGCATCCGCTGCATCCTTGAAAGATTTTGAACTTCCGAAAGTTTCCGTCCCGTCTGCCAGCCCGTCCAGATAAGCCTTCACTTCGGAAATACTGTAGGAATTACTCTCTTCAGAATCGTTAAAATTACTATCAAATTGCTTTTGGCCGATCGGATCCTTCGCCAGCAGCGTGAGCGTCCCCTCATTCGCGGCCGTGGAATTGTCCTCGATGACATACCACTGCAGATCATTAAACCCTACAACAGTGCTGCTTTGATTTACCATCGTTGCATAGGGGTCACCTTGATACTTCACCGACACAACGCAGCTGCTCGTTTTGCCCGCATCCGAATTGCTCATCACGGTGACCGTGGCCTTGCCTGTCGCGGTCCCTTTCGCATAAACAGTCAGCGTATCTGTTGCAGTATCTGTTACTATCTGTGTATTACAGGCAGCATCGGAATACAAGCTGACAGCTTCTCCCGTCACGCTCCACTTCACCTTCTTATCCGTGGCGCCATCCGGTGCAACGACAGCTGTGAATTCTACAATCTCATCCCTGATGATCGCCCGGCTGGGCCCGGGGTTCAATGTCACGCCCCCGACCGGACACCAGCCCCCTCCGGAAACAGCAAACGCCATCATATACTTATATCTTTCAGTTGTGCCGGTCAGTTTATCTGCAGTACCGCTGCCCTCCGGCATGGAACTGTCATTCCCGTATAGTACCATACCTTCCCCAAGGGTGAGGCTGCCATCAGACGGCGCTGCCACATGATAATATCCGCCGCCGATCCCATGAGCATTACCCCCTCCGGAAGCGCACACATATCCGCCATAGATGAAGACATTGCCCCCGGCTCCACTGGATCCGCCGCCGATCCCGGCGCTGTTACTACCGCCGATCGCCGTTACAATTCCGCCGTAAATATTGACATTGCCCCCAGCTTCCCCGGTTCCGCCGCCGATCCCGGCACCACTGGAACTTCCTGCGGCCGTAATATTTCCTCCATGGATGTTTATGGTCCCTCCCGACTGACTGGCACCCCCTCCGATTCCTGCATATCCATAGTTCGATGTCGATACCGTTGCATTCACAGCTCCCATACTGCTGCCGCTGCTCTGCGCATAGATATTGAGCGTGTAACCACCTAGCACCGAGATGCCGTTCTCGGCGGTCAGGGTCGCGCCGTCACAGAGGATCAGGTGGACCGTGCCATTAACCCAAATACGGGAGCTGAAAGTCTTGTCCTCTTTCAGTACATACCATGACACACTGTTATAATCCCCCCACTCATTTTGAGCCGGATCTGTAATCTCGGTATAGTCCCTGCATCCATCTACCACATCCTTTACAGTCCCGCTGCCAGCATCCCACGCCTGATATAGCACAGGATCCGCCGCCTGATATGGCGGATCCGCAGCCTGCGCCTTCAGCACCGTTTCCGGCAGTGTTCCCGCAAGCGCTTCGACGATCAGGGCCAGCGCCAGCAGGATCCTACTCACCCGTCTTCCTAAGCTTTTTCCTTTCATGTACCTGCTCCTCTCTTTCTTTTCAAGCATTAATATGCATTCTTCTCACATAACTGCCTTCTGATCCGGCCTCCTCCCTCTCAGACACGCCAAAAACTATACCATTTTTCAGTATATAATACAATTCCCTGCCAGCTATGGCACCGGGATGTTCAATTTAAAGTCAGCGAAGAAATAGGATTGGGGAGATCACACAGGCAGCAGCACAGCGCTCTTCCACTATAGCCGATTTTCCCTCCTGCGGCAGCTTCCCTTCGAGATATCTCAGGCGCATGAGCATGGTAAAGGATCCCATAGATACCTCTTTCCTCATAGACAGGATCAAGCACATTACGGACAAATGCATATATTAAGGCCAATTTTTTCTCTACTATATCACAAGTGTGTTTTTTTGCACATATGTCATATTATCGGACAGCGCCGGTGCCGTCCGGTAAAAACTTCAACCTGTTCCCGCTCCCGTCCGTGACATTTTGCACGCAGCAAAAAAAGCTGCCGCTCTTGATCGGAGTTCCGCTCCTGACAGGCGTTCAGCCTGCATGCTGTCGGAATCGGATCGGAAAGGCGGCAGCCCTGCTCCGGCATGAATATTCCTTCATGTAAGGTTCTGTGGAAATATAAGCTCTGTTTCCGAGTCCTTACTTAAGACTGTAGAATTCAAAATCATCTATGGTTCCCCAGCCCTTTGCGGCTGCTTTTACCGTGACGCCGATCTTTACTGTCTCCCCTTCACTCACGGCGATGTTATCGATCTTGGCTTTCTGCCACTGCTGCCAGCCGCTGAGCTTGACGGGCCCGGAGCTGTACAGCTTATTTCCGCATTCAACATAGAGACAGATCTGCGCGTCGCTTCCCACGTCTCCCCCCTGTATATTTACCACCGCCGCATATTCACCGCCGGCCGGCAGGCTGAGTTCCTGCTCCAGCTTAAAGTCGATGACCTCAGTAGAATAGAAATGAAAAGCGTTCTCCCCGGACAGGGCATCTGCCGCTTTTTTCTGTACGTCCGTGCTGTTCCCGCTCCCGTTATCCTCCACCTTCCACATACTCATATCCGCCTCATCAAAGCCCGGATTCTTCACGTAGTTGATGTTCATCACCTTTACCGTGGCCGTGATCTCTGTCCCGTCCGCCGCAATGCCCTTCACCCCATAAGTATCAGCCGCATTCACATCCACTGCAGCGAGAGAAGCGGCATCCCATTCCACCTTTATCCCCTCGGTGACTGAGGGATCATTATAGTACACTTCCACCGTCTCCGGCATTTCCAGCGGCTCCCCTATACCGCTTTCCAGGTAAAGCTCTTTGAAAGCCATCACCTGGAGCGGGGCCTTTGTACCGTGGTAGAGCCACTTAAAGACATTCAGCGAAGGCAGGGCCCTGCCCGAAAAGTCAAACATCGCCTGATTATCCCATGCGCAGCCGCCGTAATACTGCCCTGCGTCCCTGGGATCATAATCCACGGAATAGGACGAAGCCCAGCCGGAGCCATGCTGCTCCCAGACGGCCTCATTGCTGCTGCGGCTGCTTCCCACAGGTACCCATGCTCCCTCCCAGTAAAAAATCCCAAGTGCTCCGGCCTCGTTGGCGTAATAAGCCACATCCCTGCAGTTCTTGGCCTGGGCCTGTACGCTGTCGGGATAACCCTCAACGCCGCCGCTGCCCACACTGTTGCCGTTTTCGTCACCATCCTCCGAAGTATACGGATAGGCAGTCTCCATGATACAGGTCTTCTTCCCATACAGGCGGCTGATCTCCTTCAGCACGCTGCACATATTCTCAAAGCTTCCATGCCAGTAACTGTAGTAGGATATGCCAAAGATATCATAATCCACACCGTACTCTTCCAGTGTTTTTGCCCGCCGCAGCGTGGCCTCCGTATCGTCTACAGAGGTATAGTGAACCACCACACCGATCTCCCTGCCCGCATCTTCCGCGACCCTGCGTACAGCCGCAGACGCAGCCGACAAAAGCCGCATCACATCGGCCTCTTCATAGGTGCCGCATACTCCCTTGTTGATCTCGTTGCCGATCTGTACCATGCCGACGTCGGCGCCGGCGTTCAGGATGCTATACAGCGCCTCCTCCGTAAACTCTCCGATGGCACTCTCCTTGTCTTCGATCCGCTTTCTGGCCCAGGCCTTTGGAGCATACTGTTTACCCGGGTCGGCCCAGAAATCGCTGTAGTGAAAATCCACAGCCAACTTCATGCCGTGTTCCGCAGCTCTCCGGCCGATCCTCGCCGCCTTTTCCACATCGCAGTTTCCGCCGCCGTAACCATGCCCCTCCGCGTCATAGGGATCGTTCCATACCCGCACCCGTATATAGTTCACGCCGGCGTCCGCCAGTATGTCAAAAAGATCCCGCTCCGTCCCTGCCGCGTCCCGGTAGACTACGCCGCTCTCCTCCTCGGCGATCACCGTAGATACATCCATCCCGCGAATAAAATCCTCCGGAAGCGCGGGAATGGCTTCCACAAATATTTCGGCCTCCTCCGCAGCCTCAGGAAGCACTGCCGTATAGCTCTGCGCCGCCACAGGGCTGACTGCCGGGGCATTACCTTCCGAAACCGACGCGACCGTGCCGGCCTGTGGCTCCGTCCCCGGCGCCGCTGTCTGGGGATCTGCCGGCTTTTCCCCGCAGCCCCCCAGGAACGCGCAGATGCACAGTACTGTCCATAAAAACTTTCGTATCATCCTTCTTACCCCTTTGTGGAACCGCTGGTCACACCCTCAACATAATACTTCTGCATGATCACGAAGAGGATCGCAATGGGGATCGAGATCACGAGTCCTCCTGCGCAGAAGGCCGAGAAATTCTGGCCGATCAGGGACTTGTCCAGCATATTGTACAGTCCGATGGCAACCGTCCAGTCCTTGGAAAGCCCGGAATTCAGCATCAGTCTGGCAAACATAAAATCCGACCAGGGCCCCAGGAACGCACTGATCACCTGATAGACGATGATGGGCCTGCACAGCGGCATCATCACCTTAAAGAAGATCGTCAGTTCATTGGCCCCTTCCATCTTTGCGGCTTCCCGCAATGATGCCGGCACCGTATCCATGAAACCTTTAACGATCAGATACCCAAGCCCCGAGCCGGCCGAATAGACTACTACCATTCCCACATGGGAATTGGTCAGGCCGATGGATTTCATGATGAAATACACTGCCACCATGGACAGGGCTCCGGGGAACATCCCCAGGATCATGGAAACGCGGATCATCCCCTGCCGGCCGGGAAAACGCATGCAGCTGAAAGCATAGCTTACCATCAGCACAAAGATACTGGAAACGATACAGGTAAAGATCGAGATCACCAGCGTATTCCAGAACCAGCGTACATACTGCAGGATGGAATCCGGCCGGAAGAAAAGACGCGCGAAATTATCCAGAGTCCAGTTTTCCGGGAAAAAGCGTGTCCTGCTCATGCCCGGATAGGCACTGAAGGCCGTGACCAGAAGCCAGAGTATGGGTATGAGCCATATCACAGCCAGGATAAGGAGCAAAATGGTCTTGACCGTGCCCCCGATCCGGCGTTTCTTGGACATCCCCATTTTGGAGCTGTGTTCAAAGGCGATCTTCAGGCCGCCGGCAGATCTTTTTTCCTTCTCACTCATATCTGGTAATCCTCCTCTCTGCCGCCCTTCATCAGCCGTGAATAGGATATGAAGGTAAATACCACGCTGATGATGAACACGATGATACCGATCACGGAAGCCATCTTATAGTTCTGTTCCTCCTGCGTCAGCCTGAAGAGCCAGGTCACCAGCAGATCCACCTCCTTGGCATTGGACTTGTACATCCCCGGATCCTGGGTGATGTAGACATCCTGCGTCAGCAGATAGATCACGTTGAAATTGTTGATATTACGCACAAAATCCGTGATCAGGGCAGGCCCCTGCACGACCAGGATATAGGGAATGGTGATCTTCCGGAAGATCTGCCACTTGCTGGCCCCGTCGATCCTTGCACTCTCCATCTGATCTTTGGGGGCGTTCATCAGCACTCCTGTAGCGATCAGCATCTGATAAGGAATGCCTACCCAGATATTGATCAGTATGATCATCACTTTGGTCCAGTTCTTGTCCGTGAGGAAGGGGATAAAGCTTGCCGAGGGACTCACCAGTCCCAGCTTCCTGCACAGATCCAGGATCCCCAGATCCTGGCAGATCTGGTTGAATATCCCCTGATCGGCGAAGAAGTTCCGCACCAGGATCAGGGTCACGAACTGCGGTACTGCGATCGCGATGACGAAAAGCGTCCTCCACGTCTTTTTAAACTTTACTCCCGGGGAATTGATGAGCATTGCGAGAAGTATGCCGCCTATAAAACAGGTAAATGTCGCCATCACCGCCCACAGCAGGGTCCAGACCAGCACTTTCCCGAAGGCATAGCCGAAGGTAAGGCTTAAGCTGCCGCCGAAGAGATCCGCAAAGTTCTGACCGCCCACCCAGGTAAAGAGAGCTCCCGGAGGCATGTGTAACTTATCATAGTTCGTAAAGGCTATGGCAATGAGCACCAGAAGGGGCAGGATGTTCATCAGTACCACCCCTATGGTGGGCAGGCTGAGCAGGGTCAGATGGAATTTATTCCCAAGCATCTGCTGCAGGTCCTGCCGGAAGCTGTTGACAGGTTTTCCCTTCTCTTTCGCACACTGCAGGGCATAGGCCTGCTTTAAGTTATGAATGTAGAAAAGCAGGAACACAACGATGATGAAGATCGATACGATCCCGTGGATCAGGATCAGAAAGGAATTATCATAAGGGAACTGCTCCACCTCGAAGGTCAGAGGGTTGAGCTTCGGATCCTGATACTCCACCGTTCCCAGTGTCCCGAACTTGGAAAGATAAGGCAGGGAATAGAAGATCAGACAAAGGATATAGGCCAGCTGGACGAGCGTGACCAATATACCCTTCAGGATCTGTTTCCTGGCCAGAAAGCCCGTGCCCATCACAAGCAGCGAGCCTTTTACGGCCCAGTCCCCCCTGACCACCGCCTCTCCCAGCTCCCTGAAATACCAGGCAAAGGACGTTTCCGCAAATGACTTCTTTTTCTTTTTTACTTCTTCCGCCATACCCCCGCTCCTTTTTATACCCGCGGACAAAATGATCTGCCGATCGCAAATTATCTCCGCGGTATATGCAGTTAAACCGGATCGTTTGCCTTCGGCAAGCAATAAGGTTAACCGGTATATTTCTGCGGCTGTTCTGTATCGTCACCCCCGCCCCGGGAATACCTGTCCGGGAGCTCACACCCGCAGAATTCCTGCCAGATGATACAGAAAACCCCATACGACAGCGGCCGCCGTCATATGGGGTTCCCGATCGTTTTTTATTTCGCTGTGATACCGCTTACCGCGTCATCCAGAAGCTGCTGCACATCCTGTCCATCCGGATTTCCGCTGATGAGGATATCGGACAGGGATTCACTGGAAGCCCAGTAGTTGCCGCCCACTCTCTGCAAAGTTCCGTGTGCTC
This sequence comes from Lachnospiraceae bacterium, assembly GCA_016282915.1. Taxonomy (GTDB): domain Bacteria; phylum Bacillota; class Clostridia; order Lachnospirales; family Lachnospiraceae; genus NK4A136. The sequence goes on from JAEELW010000019.1 coordinate 10,562, forward strand.
CCTGAGCAGAGATCGCCGAGATCGCAACATCCGAAAGGACCTCGTTTGACGCTGCCGCCTTCACATTGGAGGGCCCCAGCTGTCTGGCCTGGAATCTGGCAACCTGGCTTTCCTCACAGGTGAGGTATTCTGCCAGCAGCATGGACCAGGGCAGGAAAGCGCTGTTGGGATTCACGCCGATGAGTTTGAAACCAAGGTATGCGGTCATCTGGTACTCTTTGCCGCCGGCCGTGAACTTGGGCATGATGCAGGCTGCGTAATCATCTCCAAGGGCTTCGGAAAAGCTCTGTGCTGCCCAGGTACCGCTGACCACCGCTCCCATGGAGCCTTCCTTAAAGGCTTCTGCTGCCGTGCTGTCGTCTGCCAGCACCAGAACGCCGTCCTTCGCATACTGGATGATGGCATTGGCGATATCCACACCCACTGCATCGTTCCAGTTGCAGGTGGTACTGCCGTCTTCCTGCAGCTCGGCGTAATGTCCCGTTCCTTCCGCATCGAAGAAACCGTGCAGATACCAGCCGCCCTTCTGATAGCCGATGGTCACGCCCTTCTCCTTGGCAACCTCAGCCATCTTATCCAGACTCTTCATATCCTCTTCCGAGAAGATGCTCTTGTTGTAGTACATGAAATATCCGTTGTCACCCGTCATGGGATAAGCATAAACCTTGCCGTTAAAGGTAGCGGCCGCGATGGAACTGCTGGAATTTTCCGTCGCCACATCATAGGTATATGCCGTGCTCACTTCCGTAAGGCCCTTTGCATTGATAAGCTCGATCAGCTGGTCATCGGCAAAAGCATAAACATCGGCTGCTGCCGTAGGATCCGCCACCACCGCATCTTTTGCGTTCGCTTCGGACTGAATGCCCAGCTGGAAATCAAATTTGACGCTGGGGTACTTGGCCTGGAATTCATCCAGAAGCTTTTGGGTAAATTCCTGATCCATCTCGGAAGCCCATACGGTAAGCTGTACGGTACCCGTGGTATTCGCCACCAGATTATCGATGGCGCTGGCGGCAGAACTGTCATCCAGCTTCTGGATCTCTCCTGCCTCCTCCTTGCCTGCGCTGTCACCCGCCGGTGCCTGGGTGGGAGTAGCCGCCTGGGTCGGTGCTTCGCTCGTGCCTCCGTTCCCACAGCCGGCCAGCATGCTTACGGACAAAGCGCCCGCCATGAACATGGATAAAGCTCTCTTTTTCATTTTCCCTCCTCCTTTTTGCTCGTTATATAAATATCTTTCTGCGCATTTGCGCAATCGGTTGCTCTATCTTGGATGATATCAATTTAATGCGTTCTTGTCAATATGTTCTTAATGGCTTGTTTCCCCGGCATATGCTCATACTGCGCAGGTTCCTGACTCATGAATTTACTGCGCAGATCCCTTTACATATGCTCATACTGCGTTGTTTTCCCGCATATGCTCTTAATGCGCAGTTCCCTGACCTATGCAATTACTGCGTAGATCCCTTTAGCACCACCTCATAGCCCAAAAGCATCCTTCCTTCCACTTCCTGCCCGTTTATCACGGCCAGGAGCGTCTCAAAGCTTCTTTTTCCGAGCTCCATGGGATCATATTTCAGCGCCGTGATCTGTGGCCTGTAGTTTCTGAGCAGCCGGCTGTCATAACAGCTGGCCAGCTTCAGATCCGCGGGGATATCCACTTCCATATCCTTGAGCTTTTCCATCACGATCTGGCAGATCCGGTCATCCTCACACACAATACAGTCCGAGCCCGACGCAAGAGCTTCCTCCACCGCCCGTCTGACCTTCCCGTCATCGGTGCAGTCCATGCAGATCTGGGTCCGGACATCCCCGATCCCTTCTTTAAAACCCTGAAGACGGCTGCCGGTGACTACCAGTCTCATATCCCCGCCGATAAAAGAAACACGGCGGACTCCTTTCATCCGCAGAATGGAAGCCAGCTCCCTGCAGGCTGCCACGTGATCGTTATCCACCTGGATCACGCCTTTTTCCTCCGTGGATCCCACCACTACAAAGGGCAGTCCCTGCTCCTTCAGGTAAACGATGGAGTCATCCTTATACAGGGAACGCCCCAGGATCACGCCATCCACCTTATGATTTTCCGTGATGCGCTTTAATCCGGAGATATCCCCGTCTCCTATAGTGGTGATCAGCACATCATAATCGGCCTTTACCGCTGCACGGAGCACCCCCTGAAGGCAGCGCTGGTAAAAATACAGCGACGGCATATGATCATCCCCCGGAACCACCCAGCCTACGTTGTAGGTCCTGGATTCGCTGAGCCCCCGGGCCAGCGGATTGGGCCGGTAGTTGCTCTCCTCTATATAATCCAGCACCTTCTGCCGGGTATCCGCGCTGATCCTGCCTTTTCCCGATATGGATCTGGAAACCGTTGATTTGGAAAGCCCCAGGGCCTTCGCCACATCCTCGATGGTCTTTCTTTTATCGTTATCCATACGCTCCGCCGTCCTCCGCCGCGCAACCGCTTGCGCCTCTTCAGACTATAACAGACTTTTTTCAAAAAAGCAAGTGCTGTGGATGGAGCGTTTTTCCATTTTCCATTTCCTTATAAGCCCCTAAAAAGGGCATAATAAAACCGTCAATCATAAGACTGACGGCTCATTTCCGAGATCAACACCGATCCTGTATATTTTTGCAACAAGGTGTTGCAAAAAATAATTACACCACATGATATTCCATAACTTTGGGTTTATTCAGTCGCCCGAATCCGTTTTCATTATCCGAATCCGAAAGTTTTCTGAGAGTCTCTATGTCCGTAAGCGCTTTTCTTAGTTCATCAGACATATCCTTTGCTGTCATATATGTTGCAACACCCATAAGAGTACTGTCCATAAGCTGCTTTTCCAGATCATCCAACTCCTGCATATTTTACAGCAGCCCATGTAGGCAGTGTATTAAATTCAATCTATGGAGCGTCTGTAATCCAGAAGCCAGAATTCATCATCAAAATGCTCGATGACAGCAGTTCCTTCATAGGCTTCACAGAGACTGCCGTTTTCTGCAAGCTTTCCGGCTTCCGCAGCGCTCAGCCGGTACTGTTCACTTCCTATTCCATGCTCATCATAAGCCTCTGTATCAAGCCTGTAGACCTTATAGCTTACCCGCAGGTATTCATCCGGCCTGCTGTTTCCAAGCTCTTCTACGGAAGTCACCACAGAGAACGCATTGTTCGCGTACATTTCTCCGTCGGCGGCAGGTTCACAGTAATAGTTATTATCATCCTCATGCACCGTGTATCCGCCAAAGACATTGTCTTCACCGCTCCGGTACAGTTCGCCCTCTTCCAGGTTTGTTCCGAAATATCGCTGAAGGACGTTATTGATATCACCATGGCTCAGTCTGTAATAGGATTTTCCGTCTTTTGTGACAGCTTTTAAGCCTTTATTCAGCCGCGACCATTGAAGCGCAAAATGTGCCATCGAAGCCTCCCACGCTCCGCCCTGTTTGTAATCCTGCTCCGAGAAATTGGACAGAAAGACATTCAGCTTATTCTGAAGCTCAGCTGTAAGATCTGCAGCCTCTCCCCGCAGATCAAGAGGCCAGTGATTCACCATAAGCATGAAGTCATATCCGCCATAACAGCTGAAATCATCATGATCTGCAATGTGTTCGGGATTGAAGTTCCTGTGCAGGTATTGTGCTTCATAATCTCTTATCTGTTCCGGTCCATCCTTATATCCGAAATCCAGCAGCAGCGTCGTCATATCGACAGAGCGGACCTCCGCGAGATCCGGCTCGTATTCCTTGCCTGTCCTCTTTGCGATATAGTCCCGCAGTTCCTGAGAATTGACATTATTATTCTCATCTACGATCGGATATTTCTCCCATTTGCCTTTCTGATACGAATAGATCGCCGTATCCCAGACGACCGGACCTCCCGTTCCGAAAGTATAATGCGCGATAAGGATCTCATCAATGTTCCTGAAGGCCAGGTCTTCAAACTCAATGATCTCTCCCTCATTCGGTGATGACGAGAAATCATTTGTCGTAAATGAACCTGCGCTTGAACACTCTATCACATAATGGCTGCCTTCCCTTCTTATGACATCACTCTTCCGGTCGCCGTCAAGATCGATATCCTTATATTCCGGTATAACAGCTCCTATATCACCTTCATACGCGGCATATTTCCCGCCATCAACAAGCGTTATGGCATACTTTCCCGCTGCTTCTTCGATCGTAAGATCATGGAATATGCCAGAAAACTGCGATGCTATGGAAGTAAAATCCGGACCGCCGTCCCATTTATTCTCATCAGGGCCTTCCCAGTATCCGCCTTCACCCTCCGGAACCTGTACGTCCTCATCCTCCGGAGCCTGTGCATCCTCCCCGGGCTTGTCCTCTGTCACAGGCTTTTCCTCTTCCTTTGTCGGTTCACTCGTCTTTTCGATCCCGGCCGCAGCTTCCGTATCCCCGGACGCGCTGCCGCATCCGGCGATCATCCCGATCACCGGCAGCACGCATAAAAATTTCGCAACACTGTTCTTCATGTTCATAAATGCTCCTTCGATTGTATGTCCGTTTTCTTATCAGATTATTTTCAGCCCGCTCCTCCGGGCTGTTGCTTAACAGATTTCATTTTTTCCGGATCACCGTAGCCGCAGGAATGCAGGTCTGTTATCAGCACGATACGAAGCTTTGTATCTTTCACGCGCGTCAGATCCGGTGAGATATGTTCCGTTACGGGTATCCACGACCAAAACCATGCGATCACAAAGATCAGCAGCAGGCATGGAAGAAGCAGCTTTTTCTTTTAACTGCTTTTCTTTTTCTCTTCCATTTTTTATCCTTCGATCGGTCACATAAGAGCTTCTTCCGGGATCACCATGAACAGATCAAACTTGTACCGCTTCCTCCTGAACAGCTTCAAAAACCATCTCCGTCTCGTATCCGGGCGCATATTGCTGTGCTGATCATCGTGTTCAGACGTTTTATCTCCGTCTCCTTTTCCTTTGTACTTCCTCCCGATTCCTGATCAGAAAATCCCGTATCCCGAAATCCTCCGGCATCTCGTCCAGAGCCTTATTGACCGCCGCTTCGATCTCCATCGTCCGCATATTCTCCCGGATGCTTGAAACAAACCATGCATATTCATACATCGGCCGGCAGGCATCCATAAGCTTCCGCTCAGATCCCATGTTCACATTAAGCAGGTGTACCTTTACTTCCACATCCGCTTCGGCCCGCTTATCCTCCGGAAAAGCATCGCTTAAGCATAGCACACGCTCCTCTTCTTCCTTCTCCGTACCATTGTAAAACACAACACATCTGGGTACCGGCAGGCTTATGGTCTTACTGCTGTATAAAGACCTTTTACCCACAAACTCCTTCGTCCACAGCCTTCCCAGATACATGATGCATCGAAGCGGTGCATTCGGAACCGGCGTGCTCTGATGCCCCCACAGGCTCAGCCGCGAATCCATCAAAAAGGATACATCATTCTTCATCCCCATGAACAGCACATCTTCCATGGTATTGAATTCGATGAGTGACGGATCCTCCTTCCGCCCGCGCCATTATCGGCCCGGACAGCAGTCCCGTCTGCAAAAGCAGCGCCGGGAGCAGAAGCATCGTGATGATCCTTTTCATGAATTTCCTTCCCTTCATTAGTTTTCCCTCCTCCATGGGTGTCACCGTCGTACGAAAATAATATATCACAGCATGATCCCGTTCACCACTGCGCGCACTCTGTGATGATGGTACAGCTCCTCATTCGGGTTCATGTTATGCATATACACAACGGAAAAACGCTCTACCGGATCCGCTTCGACCCAGATACCGGTACCGCCGGTCCAGCCGAAATTCCCGACGTGTCCGTTATGACCGTACTTTTGGGTCATCAGGGTACGGAAACCCAGACCATAGCCGTAACCGGCAAGATAGTCATTTTCGAAATCCTTCAGCTGCTCCGGTCCCAGCTGGTTTTCATGCAGCATCGCGACCGTGCCGCTGCCCAGAAACTTTCTTCCCTTATAGCTGCCGCCGTTTGCGAGCATCTGCATAAAGACCGCAAAATCATGCGCACTGATCAGCAGGTTCGGCCGCGCACCCGCAGGCGTCGTGTCCGGATCGGAGGAAAGGAAATACTTTTGCGGCTCAAACTGCCCCGGCGCTTTCTTCGCATAATTTGTGACCAGACGATCCCTGTTCCCGGGGCGCGGAAAGGTATCCGCATCCTCCAGCTCCAGAGGATCGATCAGGCGGTCCTTAAAGACCTCGCGCAAAGCTTTTCCTTCAAAGGTTTCCACCAGCACTCCCGTGATCTCGGAGCCGAAACCGTACAGCCAGTGCGATCCGGGTTCAAACATCACCGGTACGTCCGCCATCGCCTTCACTTCCTCCGCGATCGTCGGCGTTCCTTTCTTCAGCAGCTCCTCCATTTTTCTGCTCATCGCCGCCAGGGTCGGGGTATTCGGGCTTACCGCAGGCATCATGCAATACGGCAGTCCGCACATCATCGCGACCGCATCACGAATGGTGATCGGCTTTTCCAGCGGGACCGTATCGATATCGCCATTGGCACGGCAGACATATTTCTGCGTGTTCTTCCACTCCGGCAGATAATAATACAGCGGATCGCTGAACAGGAACTTTCCTTCCTCGAAGATCATCCCAAGTATCACATAGGTAAAAAGCTTCGTTGTGGAAGCCTGGCTGAACATGCTGTGTACATCCACCTTCTTCCCCGATTCGATGTCCGCATAGCCGGCCTCGCCGTGATAGATCAGCTCGTCTCCCTGCATCACGGCAACGGCACACCCCGGATTGCTCCCCTGCTCCACAAAGCTGTTGATCAGGCTGTCCAGTTTTGAAAAGTCTTTCATTCCTTACCTCCTTTGTGGGATATCTGTTTAACTGCAGAGCTTCGCCACCACCTCATTGATCACTTTTCCATCCGCCTTGCCCTTAAGCTCCGGCATCACCGTCTTCATGATCTGCCCCTTGTTCCCGCCTGCTATCACATCCGCATATTTCTCCGTAAGGATCTTTTCCACTTCTTCGGCGCTGAGCAGTCTGGGCGCATACTCGCTGATCACATCATAGCGGAACTGATACTCCGCCTTGAGCTCCGCTCTCTCATCCGGGCAGGAATCGATCTGCTCCTTTACGGACTTAAGTTCCTTAAGGATCACCCGGTCTACCAGCTCTTCTCCGATATCATCACGGTGTCCCTCATCGATGGCCACTTTCTTCACCGCCTGGATCACGGAGGATATCGCGTCCTTCCGCTCCTTATCGTGCGCCTTCATAGCCGCAATCATGTCTTTTTGTAACTGTTCCATCTGCATAGTTCTGTTCCTCCCATATACTGTACTGCAGCGATGCTGCACTGTGATTTTATCATTTTTCCGCGATCTGTACCACTCCGGTCTTCGTACCATCCTCAAGGACACGGGGACGGTCCTTTTCTCCTCTTCCAATGTCTCTATATGACCGGATCGTACTGGAACCTTGATAAATGCTCGAAAGGCAGGATCTGCCGGCCTCTGAAAAGCCCGCAGCCGTCATTTATCAGCTGGTTATTTATTGCCCTGAACATATTTACATTAACGGTGGAAAGATCCAGTTCCTGCAGCACATTAAGCCTTTCGTACGCTTCGTCAAAGGCCCTGCATTCCCCGACCGGTATAAGATCCCGTTTACTCCTGCTCTCCTCCTGTATCTTCTCATAGCCAAAGTGATTTGCCGCACCTATCTCCGCAAGATCATCCATATCTTTGGTTCGCAGCTGCAGTTCCGTATAACATCTGGCCAGGTTATCGTAAAAAGTGATATGCAGTGACTGATATCCCGAAGGGCGTGAATTAAGCACGTAATCCCTATAGTAAAAGCGCTTGTCAGCTTCTATTTCATCCGAGCATTCGGTTTGCGAACGGCCGCTGGTCTCAGGCGAAAATCCCCTCTCTTCAAGGAATCCCGGAAGAGCATTCGCTATCTCGTATAAATACTTTTTTTCCTGTGCCTCCCTGCTCTCTCCTTCGGCGATATGGCATACCGGCAGCGAGATAACGATACGGTATGCGATGAGATCCCTGAAACAATGCAGGTTATTCTTTATCTCCGTCTCGGATGGATATCTTTCATTCTCTTTGTAATAGTTATAGATATACTCCATAACATAGGCGTTAAACTTCTCTTCCGCACGTATAAGAGACTTGATCCTTCCCTTAAAGGTAAATGCCAGGAACGGATACTTCCGCGTCATGTAGAGATAGAACTCCTTTATCCTCTGTGACTGGGAAGTAAGAAAATCCGTATGTTCAAGCAGCTCTATGATCTGTACCAGAAAATTGCTGTGGGCCAGGTCTATGGCATTATTGGTCGTTATCGCTTCCTGCTTCAGATCGGCGGAGTACTTTATAAGTATCTTAAGTACGGTATCACCGTTATACAGATATTCGTTTAGTGAGATCATGATCTTCTCCTGACATAAATCATACTTTAATATCCCGTCAAAATCTGCCATATAACTTACAGATATTGCCAAAAGAAAAAGACAAAGGATCTGTATTCAGACGCCTTTGTCCCTGACTGTATTATACAGCAATCAAAAGATAAATCAAGCTTATGATCGATTCCTTGACAGCTCCCTTAAGACGCGGGTTACTATTCACGGTCCTCCGGCCCTGATAGTAACAGGCGTATACGGTATCCGCATCCCTTAAAGATCCGGCATCATTTCTGACTCAATTCCTCCGCGCTGTATTTCCCGAGCAATTCTTTACCGCCTTCCGTGGAAAATCTGCGTTCCTTTTCTTCCTGCGTGATCGGGATCCTGCTTTTATTCTCGGCATCCCAGATATACGAGTACCACACCCCTTCCGGTGCCATATCGTTGGCCGCTTCCGCTTCTCCCCAGTCGGCATATTTGTCCGGATCATACCGGTACGAGGAGATTTCCACCGCATCGATCCCGTCCCCCGCTTCATTCATAACGCCGAAACTTGAGGAGACCGCTGTCCCCATGCCGGACACCCCGCCTCCAAGGGAAATACGATTTTTAAAAGGCACATACGACGGAGCGACCGTGGATCGATACATGGTTGTTCCCAGTTTGATCACTTCCCCTGCATGGAAGGTATACAGATTGATATAATAGGTATAGTCTCCCATATCAACGCTGCAGACCATTTCCGGCACGGTATCTTCATTTATAAAGGCCAGATCATACAGGATCGCCGCATCCTGCCGAAACGGTATCTTCATTGTTTTTCCGCTTGAATACTCCATAATAAACTCATCAAGCGATATCGTCTGTGTCTTGTCGTGATATGCGGCTCTCCAGCCGTTATCCCCGGCAGTCCGGAGCACCGCTTCCTCATCCAATTCCGCATCTTCCGCTTCGCTTTCCGAAGACTCCCCGGCCGGAAGCCCTTCCGGAACAAAAAGGTAATCATACGGATCATAACGGTATTCGCCTTCCGCGATCAGCCCGTCCATCTTATCTTTATTAATTTCTATTTTCCCCCTATAGATCCGCTTAACCCCTTCATATTCCTCTATATCACCGCCCCAGCGGTCGACCCTGGCTTCCCTGACTGTGATGCTCTTTCCGTCCGATACAGCTTCTACGTCATTCTCAAATACGATATAATATCCCGGCGTCTGCAGGCTGAGACCATCAGCCTCCCATATGTCAGCGGGTATCATCTCCGAAGTAAACTCATACAGGGTGCCTTCGGCTTCAACATAAGCAGCTTCTTCCTCCAGCTGCCGGATACGGATCAGCAGCCTCTCCACCTTTATCCTGTCATATCCTGTCTGCAGGATCTCCATGGCTTTGATCACCGCTTCCTGCGTATCCGGCTCCAGCACCGCTTCGGCCCAGTCCAGATAGGTATCTGTCAGCTGATCCAGCAGCGCGTCGTCCTTTGTCTGTTCATACCCCTCCGCAAGGATATCCGCCGCAGCGGCGTGATCCCCCATGCCGGTATATGCTTTTGCCAGTCCGAGATATGCGTCCGTATTCTTCGGATCGATCTCGATCACTGCCTTATAGGCTGCGACCGCCTTATCATAATCCAGTTCGGACAGGTATCTGTCGCCCAGCGCCAGCTGCTTTTCGATCTTCCTCTGCGGATCGTTGGAAATAACAACGATCGTGATCACAGCCAGACATACAAGTACTGCAGCCGCTGCCACTGCGATCAGCAGCTTCTTTTTCCCTTTTTCATGCTCTCTTTTTATCATCTCTACATATACCTCACGAATATTTATCTGACAGTCATTCTGCCTGCAGATCACTGTAGCAGGATCTCTTCAAAAATGATCTATATCCGGATAAAACGTCTTTTTTCTTTGACGGACAGCATCTATGGCAATATACTCAAGCATGTCTTCCGAAAAACCCGGTATCCTCCGATCAGCATCTTGAAAATCACCTGAAAATGCGTTATCCTATGAGATATTTTGTTCACAGTTGTCATATCGGAGAAACACAATGAGAGGTTTGGGAACCCTGATCAACACGGTCGCCATTGTTTTCGGTGGCGTGGTCGGCCACTTTACAGGCAAACTGTTCAGGCAGGAGCAGCAGGCAGCGA
>JAEELW010000020.1 GCA_016282915.1 Lachnospiraceae bacterium
AGAGACCGGAGCTTTTCGGCTATGTATGCGCGATATCGTCTGCTCCGGGACTGGTACCTACGAAGGATAAGTTCATGTCGCATCCGGGACAGATGGAAGAGAGTGAAATGTGTTTTGCGGAAGGCGCGGTGGAGCCCGAGGCCTTCATCCTCTGCTGCGGGACAAGGGACTCCGTGGTAGGGACTTATCCGAAATCTTACCATGAGCTGTTCGAGGCGAACGGAACGGAGCATATCTGGTATGAGATCAGCGGAGCGGATCATGACAATAATGCGATACAGAGCGGGCTTTATAATCTGCTCAAGCAGGTCGCTATCCATTCCGAAGAGGAATGATCCGGATCGGGATGAGGACAGGAGAACCGTCCCCCTGTCCTCATGAGGACAGAAGGACCGTCCCCCTGTCCTCACTGTCCGCACTCTGGCCGGCTCAGGCGGTATACAGAGTGTACTGCTCCTCCAGCTCGGCGTCGCTGATCACCGTGATCCTGCCGGAATCGTATTCGGCTTTTACCCAGTCGTAGATCGCGCGGATCCGGTCGTCTGTTTTCGGAAGAGCCTCTTCGCCGCGTTTCGCGCGGTATCCGTTTACCCAGTACGCTACTCCGGCCAGGCCGGAGGCATTGTTGATCGATACTTTCGGAGGGCGGCCAAGTATGCTTTCCGTATCGAAGATATTGTAGATCTCCGGGTCTTTCATCATACCGTCCGCATGGATTCCGGCGCGGGTCAGGTTGAAATTTTCACCGACAAAAGGCGTCATGGGCGGGATGTCATAGCCGGTCACATCGCGGATGTATTCCGCGATCTCCGTGATCTTTTTGGGATTCATCCCGTTCAGGCTGCCTCTCAGGGAAGCGTATTCAAAAACCATGGCCTCCAGAGGAACGTTTCCGGTGCGCTCACCAATCCCCAGAAGAGAGCAGTTCACGGCGCTGCAGCCATACATCCAGGCTGTGGTGGCATTGACCACGCCCTTATAAAAATCATTATGACCATGCCATTCGAGCATTTCGGACGGAACGTCGGCATAGTGCTGTAAGCCGTAGATGATGCCGGATACGCTTCTCGGAAGCGCAGCTCCCGGATAGGGCACACCATAGCCCATGGTATCGCAGGCACGGATCTTTACCGGTACATTACTCTCACGCGAAAGTTCCATCAGACTGCTGGCAAAGGGGACAACGAAACCGTAAAAATCCGCCCGTGTGATATCCTCGAAATGACATCTCGGACGAAGTCCGGCGCTGATACACTCTTTCACGATGCCCAGATACTTATCAAAAGCCTGTTTTCTGGTCAGACCCATTTTGTGATAGATATGGTAATCGGAACAGCTGACCAGGATGCCGGTTTCCTCGATCCCTATGGATCTCACCAGTTCAAAATCCTGTCTGTTCGCACGGATCCAGGTTGTGATCTCGGGAAAACGGTAGCCGAGTTCCATGCATTTCTCCAGAGCATTTCGGTCCTTTTCCGAATATACGAAAAATTCCGTCTGGCGGATCATGCCCTTCGGACCGCCCAGTTCGTGCAGCAGTTTATAGATATGCACCATCTGTTCCGTGGTGTAAGGCGTTCTGGACTGCTGGCCGTCACGAAAAGTCGTATCCGTGATAAAGATATCTTCCGGCATGTTTTCCGGGACACGTCTGTAATTGAACGCGATCTTGGGTGTTTCCGTATAGGGAAACATTTCGCGGAACAGCTCCGGTTCATCAGCATCCTGCAGGCGGTAGCTGTAGGGATCCTGTTCCAGTTTATAGGTTTTGCTGCTTAAAGTGATATCGCGCATCTTTCGACCTCCCATATAACGGCGGATTGATTATTTACAAGTTGTAACATATATATTATTATTTGTAAAATGAATAATTCAAATAATTACGATTCGAGATTCGAATAATTAAAGCGAAAGGGGAAAATGATCATGGAGATCGGTTCGATCAAAACCTTTATGGTACTTGCCCAGACGAAAAACTATACGAGGACGGCCAACCAGCTTTTTGTGGCGCAGTCCACGGTTACAAACCGTATCCATGAACTGGAGAAGGAGCTGGGTTTTTCTTTGTTTAAAAGGACAAACCGCAGCGTGGAACTCACGCCGGAAGGGGAGAAGTTCCGTATATATGCGGAAAAGGTGATCGAACTGACGGATACCTCGCTGGCAGAGCTTTCTTCGGTACAGAAATACGATCATTATCTGCGGATCGGCTGTGCCGATTCCATCTATGAAGGGCATCTGGCAAAGCTGATCCTGAAACACAGAAAGACACATCCGAGGGATTATCTGAAGATCTCCATCGGTCTCACCGACCATCTGCTGGAGCAGGTTCAGAACGATATGCTGGATGTGGTCTTTACCTATCTGCCGCTTCGGAAGAATTCATTTCACTGCGAACTGTATAAGCAGGATACGCTGGTGCTGGTGACGGATATTGAAAACAGGAAATACAAAAAGGGGATCACGGTAGAGCAGCTGCTGGAGGAAAAATATCTGATGTGCAATTTTGCACTGCAGGACGTGGGGCAGTATATCCGTAAGCTTTTCCCGAAGTATCACCAGTTTGAACTGGAGATCGACGACTGCATGAAGATCGTTCCCTACCTTCTCCATCAGGACAATTATACCTTCCTTCCCGAAGATATGGCCGATCATTATATAAAGGAAAAGCAGTTAAGACGCGTACCGCTGATCGATTTCAACACCCCCGTGATCAACAGCTATATCATATACAAAAAATCCCTGGAGAAGATCTGCACAGGGATCTTTAAGCTTGCATAGAGGCACGGAAACTTTCGTATGCATGCGGCCGGAAAGACCGGAAAGCTTTAGTTACTGTTCGGGCCCGAGCCATCCATTTGCTGCGTGGCTGCGGGCCGATACTCTGTTTAGTAGCATGCTTATTGTTGGAGATATCGGAATCCGCACATCAGTAGATCCGGTATCTCCCGCCCAGCATCAGGAGACAGAAGAAATACAGGCAGTTATCATAATAGCGGCGCTTTCCTTTGCGCAGCGGCGTGTTCCAGAAGCTGCGCAGGAACTCATTGGCATGGGCGCTGTCGCTTGCAATGGATGCGGCGGCCAGCGTGGCATTGATCGCTACCGGATGCATGGCGGGTTCTTTAGCAGCTGTTCCGTCAAGCTGATACGCCATATATTTTTCTGAGGGGATCCCATAAAAGAAATCCTGTAAATTCGTTGCGACAGCGGCGGTCTTTTCGTAGCGCCCAAACCACAGCGTGTCCAGGGCGATGTTCATGGCCACACGGTACGCATCGGAATAGAAGGCAAAGTTCTTACGGAACATCAGCCGGGGCGTGCCGTCATATTCGGCGTATTCCGCACACATTCCGGTCTCCGGATGCGCGCTTAATGCGATATAGGAACGGCTGTCTTCCGCAGCCTGTTTCCAGAATGCACGGTCCTCCTCATCGGCACGTTTCGCGAACAACTGATAAAAATGCGGCAGATGATAGCTGGGATCGGAATAGTCCGCTTCGGGGACGAAACGGATGAGATGATTATCCCTGTCCCACATGGCCCTTCCGCCCGGCACCAGCTCATCCTGGTGGAGGCAGTGACGCAGTATCTCTCTTGCCTGCGCATCGTAATCAAAGATCCCTTCGCCGTTTCCCCAGCGGGCCGCGGCAAAGAACAGCGCCGTGGCGAAATATTCTTCGCCGTCGGGTGCGGGGCCTTCGGCGTTGTGCTTCCCGTTCAGATCGACGGACCAGGCAAAATAGCCTTCATACTTTCCGCTTTCATGATACATGTAGCGTTTGGAAAACTGCCACAGCTTATCAAACAGATCCTTCCGGTCCATCTGTACGCACATCATCATGCCGTAGCTCATGCCCTCAGTCCGGGCGTCGACATTTCCGGTGTCCACCATGCAGGCACTGTCCGGATCCGTCTCGTGAAAGAAGTTTTCTTCGGGATCGAAGAAGATGGTCCGGAAGCAGCTGTCGATCCTTTCCGCTACCGCTTCATCACTGATCCCTATCTTTGAAAAATGATTTTTATATAGCTGTTCCATAAATTTCCCTTTCTGTTTTGCGGCTGCTGCGGAGTACGGTCACCGTATCTATTGGAAACCTTTTCTTTTTTTGGCAACACCGATCAGATCTGCCGACTCATTCATGGCGGCAGCCAGATAGCTTTCCTGCCATTCTTTTCCCTGTTTCTCCTGCTGTTTTATCTTATCCCAGGCGGCCTTTCTCTCGGCGTCGTCGGCAAATTCCGCCCCGGAAAACACATGGGGATGCCGCCGGATCATCTTGTCGGATATGGTGCGGGCAACGTCTTCCAGGGTAAAGAGGCCTTCTTCCTCGGCAATCTGTGCATGCATATAGACCTGGAGCAGCAGATCTCCCAGTTCCTCCTTCAGGTTGTCTGCATTTCCCGTCTCCTCCAGGATGTTGATCCCGGCGATCACTTCGGCGGCTTCTTCGATGCATGCTGCTTTCAGGGATGTGTGTGTCTGCGCCCTGTCCCAGGGGCAGCCATCCTCCGCACGCAGTTTTTCCACGACCTCTTTCAGGTGCTGCAGTTCGGACATATTCTCACCTCGTCTGTATAAATGATGATATTCGGGTCATTACGCGGATCGCAGATATTACAAAAAAGCACTTCCTTATATGCTTTCTTTGGGGAGAGTTTAGCATTTTTTAATATTTTTGACAAGAAGGGAAGCGTAAAGCTATGTGGTGTACAATGCGCAACGCTTGTGCTATGATACAGATGGATCATCCTCTGCGATGCGGGGTATGACAGCCAAGAGGAGAAGGACATGAAAGAGGGGAACAGGATACCGTTCGTCATAGGCGCTGCGGCGGTCGTATTACTGATCGCATTGCTTGTGCTGGGGATCGTTTCCTCAGGCAAACCTGCGGGAAATACAGCTTCTTCTGCAACAGTGACGCTTACGGATGCGAAACA
>JAEELW010000021.1 GCA_016282915.1 Lachnospiraceae bacterium
AGGATTGAGAGAGCTGCCATGATGACAGCTCTTTTTATATACTTTTATAGGGCGTTATGATATGCTGATATATATGCCTGTTTCTAATACTGATGAAGAAGAGAAGCAGAACCGGTAGGTTTGTCACCGTGGTTCATATGTCATGGAGGTATGGTATGAAGCATAAAAAAATGATGAAAAAAGTGCTTATTCTGATCCTGTGTCTGACCAGATCTCTGGTCCTTTGCGGGTACTACAACGAATGAGGGCCTGGATGATTTTTCGGATGCGGCCCCCATGCCTGTTTGCGTGGATTACAGCAGGCAGGTGCTTCCGGCTACGGAGGGACTGAAGCTTTCCGATGATGGAAAGACAGCTCTTTCCTATGAGGGTGAGAGCTACGTCGTCGTGATACCTGAGGGGGTAGAGGAGCTGGATCCGGATTTTTACTTAAACTCCGTGGAGATCTGCTATCTGCATCTTCCTTCCACGCTGAAGTCCATACCGGATGAATGCTTCAGATACGAGAAGAGGGGGAAAAAGAAGGGGGATAGTGATCTTACTTATGTGCGTTTTAATGATCCGTCGGAATCGCAGCTGAAGACCATCGGAGAATATGCTTTTTATGATCAGCAATTGTTTGAAATTTTGCTGCCGGAAGGGCTTGAAGAGATCAAGGCTCACGCCTTTGATGATGGCTTCAGGGATGTTAACGGCACCATAGGCTCCGTGGGAAATCATACCAATATGAACTTTCCCGACGGTCTGAAGACTATCGGAGAAAATGCCTTTAAGAATGTGGAGATTCAGTATTTTCACTTTGGGAGCGGGCTGGAGAGCCTGGGGAAGGGAGCTTTTATTTATTCGGATATCGTAACAGTCGATCTGTCCCGCTGTAAAAAGCTTAAAACCATACCGGAAGACTGCTTCCGTTGTTCGGAGCTCAATGCAGGGCTCCTCAATGTGGTGCTGAATGATGGATTGGAAGAGGTAGGCGCCGGAGCTTTTGCCGTAGCCGGAAATGACTCCAAGCCGATCCGGATCGTGGTGCCCGACAGTGTAAAGAGTATCGGAGACGAAGCCTTTGCGGGCGGCAGCATCGAGAAGCTGATCCTGCCTGAAACCGTGGACTATTTCGGAGAGCATGTGATCAGTCTGGCAGGGAGTCTGCATTATCTGCGGCTTCCGAAGAATCTGACGAAGATCGACGGTATTTTCCGTAAACTTTCGCATGAGGATACCATCCCCAGGATCCTGGTCTGTGAGGGGGATGTAAGTGAGGTGATCTGGGGCGGAGCCGCCGGAAATACGTATATCCCGCAATATATTATTTACGGAGAGTCCGGTACGGCGCTGGAGGAAACGGCAAGGGAAAACAACCTGACCTTTTATGACTGCACAAAGAACCCTCCTCCCGATGACTATGAGATAAGGATCACGGAGCGGGATCTGAATGTAGTGGCGGACGGAGATGCTCTGTGCTCCTATGATGAAAATGTCCTGAGGCTTATGGGGAAGGGAACATACAAGATCTCCATGAAAGAAGGAGTAAGCTCTACCACAGACTGCATTGTGATCGGCAGCGACTGTACGGTCGAGCTTGATAATGTAGACATCCGGACTGACTCAAAGAAGGACTACGGCATTGCCGACTGGACCTATGGCGGTTTCGCCGGTATATGGATCCCGACCAATTCCAGCGCGAAGGTGACGATCCTCTTCAAGGGAACGAATACCATCAAGGGCTCGGGCTCACTGATCGGCATCATGAAGTATTCGAGAACTTCTGCCGGGCAGCTTACGCTTAAGGCAGCCAGCGGTACGGATGCCGATGTGCTTAGCTGCAACGGCATCGGCTACGATGATCTGAGCGGAAACCGTCCGCAGGATGAATACGGCAACCGCTATTATCATTCGCACAATATCACGATCGAGAGCGGTACGGTAAAGAGCAGCTTCGGAAACTGCGGGTGCAGTAATTTCCAGATCAACGGCGGCGTGTTGGAAACGGATTCCATCGGGAACCTGAAGGTGAACGGCGGAACGGTAACGGCCCGGAATGGCGTGGAGCATTTCAGCACCGTCAGGATCAACGACGGTGATGTGTCCGTCAGTACGATCGAGAGCGAATCCAAGATCGAGATGTATGGCGGACGGCTGAATATCAAGGATTACAGTCGCATGGACGGGAAGCTGGATTATCATGGCGGTTATGTTTTTTCCGGAGATAAGCAGATCTACCCAGAGGAGGTTGACCCCACTCCGACGGGAGGGGATAAGAAACCGGTCACGTCGATCAGCCTGAATAAGCCGGAGCTGAAGCTGAAAGCGGGAGCGTGCGAGAAACTGACGGCAACGATCATTCCGGAGGATGCGGACGACAAGAGAGTGGAATGGAGCAGCGATAATACGTCTGTTGCAACCGTGGATGTAAGCGGTAATGTTATTGCGGTGGCCGAAGGTACCGCAAAGATCAAAGTGACGGCGAAAGACGGCAGTGGTGTGAGTGCATCCTGTATGGTCACGGTCGAAAAAGGCGGCGAGGA
>JAEELW010000022.1 GCA_016282915.1 Lachnospiraceae bacterium
CCAGTCCTTTCAGGGACGGTTGCCAGAACCACCATTGTAAGACTTAATTCAACTTTTCGTAAGTGGAACTTAGGGGTATAGGCTGTAAGAGTAAGTTCTATTCAAAGGTAGGGAAAGTGGAATTTACATTTTCACTTCACATTGGAAAAAAGCGGAATCTCCTCATTTGCCCTATGGAGCTGCCGGTGATATAATCCACAGGGAAGCTTCCGCAGGACAGCTCATAAAAACGCCGTTTTCCCGAAACGATCCCCGGAAAGTCCGGCGTCTCCGTAAACAAACCCGGTGAAAGGAAGGCTTATCATGATCATACTGGATGCGCGCCGTATCAAGGCGTATGAGTATCTCGGAGAACTGGGAAAGATCGCCGGCCGGGATGAAAGCTATCTCGAAGAACTCTGGGGTGAGTTTCTGGGCAATGACGCACTGATGTCCGCTTTCATGTATTATCTGGATACGCACAGTCTGGACGACAGCCTTTCCTGTGAGGGCTACGGACTGACGGATCTGTATTTCTATAATATGAGACGTTACGAGCTGCGGCAGGATCTCGGAAAGAATTACGCCGACTGCAATAAAGAAGCTCTTGCACTGGATACGTTTCTGATGATGGGTCGTATGCTTAAGGACCCGAAGGCCTTTCTTCCCGCTCTGGAAAGCGGCCCCGGGATGGATATGCAGCCGGGATGAGGACAGGGGGACGGTCCTTCTGTCCTCATCCCTGAAGGTCTTCCGATTCAGTATTTATTGTGCACCTTCTCGCAGAAGCAGAGCAGGTCCTTCATCTCGATCACCTGCCCGTCGTCGAGAACGGCTTTTCCGTTCATTTTCCCGAACACCTGATGCTGGTCCGATACGATGAGCTTGAAATCCAGACAGGCCGCTCTGTCCATGACCGGTGTGAATTCCGCCTCAAAACGCCCGTCCGAGGAAGAGATCGTCCATTTCTCCAGATAGGAGTTCTCCGGGATGTGAAATTCCACATCATCGAGCTTATGTGCTCTTCCGTCATAAAAGATCACATTTTCGCTGGCGGCGGAAGTGTTACCGAATCCGTAACCAAGGTTGAAGCCAAAGGCTTTACCGTTGATATCCGCATTTCCCGATCCCCAGTACCAGGTATTGTCGTAGGTCCACACGCCGCGCCCCCAGTCCAGCGTCCCGAAATCCTTTGCCGGATTAAATTCATAACGCTGTCCGTCAAATTCCATCCAGCCCGACGCGCGCATGCAGTTGATCTTCTGATTATAATAAAACGCGTGCTTCTCATCCCAGGGCGTCGCGATCACCATCCGGTCCATATCCGGCTGCCGGAGCCTTATATCGCAGCTGAAATCCTTACCGTCCTTAAACTCCTTATATTTACAGCGTATCCTGCGTCCTCCCTCGCGCACGTCAAAACGCATTTTCAGACGCTTGTCGGCATAACGCGTCGGTCCCGCTTCCGGCCTGTCGGGAAGATGTATCCGTCCGAGCGGCAGCACGTTCAGCACCGTCTGTGTGCAGTTTACCGTCGGCGTCCCGAAAAGCAGCATGGATACCGACTGAAGCCCCACATAGCCGTCATCGGATATCGTAAACGCCGCGCCGAAGCCGTCGCCCAGGACGATGTAATAATCCCATTCCTTGATCCGGAAGGCCGGCGCCTTGACCGCCTTCCGCTCATATTTCTGAAGCATCCGCCGCGACCAGCCGGGCTCACGGATCTCCCCGTTTTCATCCAGAAGTTCCTGCTCTGTCAGCACTTCATGATTTCTTTCGCTCATTTTGCTCCCCCCCTTCTCCTTAAAGAAATACCTCCTGTATATCCACCTTTACTTCCGGAAAAAGCTCGATCCCGATCCCGCTTTCCTGGTCCCAGTCCGTATCACAAAGGATCACAGCTCGGCCGTTCCGGTCGAATAAAAGCGATACGGGTTTCACCAGAGCCGTCGGATCCGTTCCTTCCTCAGGAGCGCGATAATGCTCTTCGATCACTGCCCTGTTTTTTTCATAATAGTCCGCGATCAGCTCAGGCAGTTTCCTCTCGATCTCTTCCTGCTCCCGGCGGAATCGCATACAGGCATTTCTCTGCGCATCGCAGATCTCATCACCGGTATAGGCTGCGGCAATGATCTTTATTTCCCTTTCTTTCCCCAGAAGCATAAGTTTTTCCTTTTTTACCCATCTGTGCTTATACTCCATCTCCCCAAAAACGGGATCCTTTACCATTTCAGGCATACTGCTCCGCCTCCTCTTTATTCCGCTTCATTTTTATACTCGGATATACCACCGCTGTGATCCATATTGTTATGCACTTCTCCGGGCACTTTCTGCATCGTTTTACAATCCCTGCATTCATGCCAGGTGTAGTTGTTTTCCTCACGCCATCTCCTGACATCTGCCGGATCACAGCCTTTTTGTGCTGCCAGAGCTTCATCCGCCTGCGCAAAATTTGACGGACGGTCATCCGTAAAGTCCTCGATCTCCACTTCTCCCTTCGCTATCGGAGAAAAGTCCGGATCACCATCCCTGTACTCTATCCCTTCAATTCCATACTTATCAAGGATCCGATCCCAGCTCAACGCATTCGGATTATATCGTGCGGGAACCGCATCCCTGTCCGGGATCCACATGGAGTCGCCTCTGTCTCCCTCCCAGTGACCGTTGTGCCCCTCGATCGGGCAGTGGGATATGGCGGCTTCCCTGAGCACACTGTCCTGATCAAGACCGGCGATAAATTCCGTGATCGGCAGGTCCAATTCCCCTATATCCGTGATTTTTTCCATAGACGAGGCCAGATCAAACAAACGGCTTCCGAGCCCCGCGGCGATCTCCCCGATGTCAAGATCAAACATATATCACCTCCATGGCGCAGCTCAGTTTCTCTTCCCGTTCAGAAAAGCTTCCAGATGCTTTTCAAACTTCACTCCCGACACGGCTGCAAGCTTTTCGCATTCGTCATTGATGATCACAGAGATCCCGCCCCGCACGGGATTCCAGAAATAATACAAATTGTGTTCCGGTATAAGCTTATGATTCTCCTTTGCCACCTGTACAGAAACCTTCATGGCCTTTGCTGCGGCTTCGACTATCTTTTCATTCATCCTTCCGTCTCCTTATACAGCGATCTCCCAACGCACCACATCTCCGTAATCCGGCGGCCATTCCAGTATCTCTCCCGACTGCCCGTCGATAGCCACCACCCGTCCCTCCAGACAGGCTGCATTAAACCAGTGTCCGCTTCCCATACTGCGATCGACACCGATGACACTGTGCGCCCCCTCTCCCTGTTCCAACAGGTATTCTTCGATCTCCTGCGGAGAAAGTGTAACAAACTTCTTTCCGAGCACGTTTTCCATCAGCTCATCCGTACCGATGTTTTCAGCGCAGGCCTGTATCTCCGTATTCCCGTTCAGTCTCTGGAAAACAGCAAATGCACAGGCTCCGCAGTTTACGTTATAAGGTGATTCCACATCAAAGGGATCGTATTCCGGATTGATCTCCCGGATCCAGGCAGAAACACTTTCTATCGTATGTTCCCGCCCTTCGGGCTCCCCCGTCCTCAGCGTTTCAACAAACCCGGCAAGCGGACTGTCCAGGATCGCGCTGTCATCGATCAGTTCCATTGCCTTTGCCTGTTCCAGCAGGCTGCTGTCTTTCTGAAAAACGCCTTCGCCGAACAGTCTTTCCGTCATCATACCACCCCCCTCTTTCTGAGATCCGTTACCCACGCTGCATAGATCTCTTTGTATCCGTCGCCTTCTCCCGCCGCATTCTTAAGCAGGCACTGTGCCGCCGCAAGTGAATACTCCCTGCCGATCCCCGGCGCCATTCCCTCGACCCTCTTCATCAGTTCCTCCGTCAGTTCATGAAAGCTATCCGCATTATCGATCAGAGGTCTCAGCCAGATCTTGCTCTCCAGTAAGCCGCTTACAAAGCCGGCCAGTTCGCCGAATCTTTCTTCTTTCCAGACCGAGAGTTCTTTTCCTCTTTCATACTCGGATAAGAGCCGGCGGATAATGACACGGTTGCGACCCGAAAGATCTGTTTTTTCCATCAGAGAACGTATCTCCTCCGGGTCTGCTTTGAAAGGATTCCGTACTCTGGTCCGAAGCAGAAACTGAAGCAGCCGTTTCCGAAGTCTCCCGTCTGTATTACGGATCTTTTCAGGAGCCGTATAACAGTAATGCTCTTCTTCGCCGCGATACTTCTGAATACTGCAGAGCACCGCCTCGACCCAGTCATTCTGATAAACGACGGCCACTCCTTTCGGAAGCTTTGCGATCTCATCCAGCTGCTCGTCCTTAAGTCCCGCGGATTTTCCGGCGATCCTCCTGTCATTTTCATCCGGCAGACGCATGATGATCTTTGTGTTCGTATTCCTTATCGCTGACAGATCGACCGCAGAAGGCGACTGATCAACAATAACAAAGCCTTCCCCGTAGGTTCGCATCTCCGCAATGGCATTGGAGATCATCTCTACGGCTTTTCCGGCCAGATCCGCTCCCTCCGCGCTCCGCTGCGCAGACGTTCTCTTCAGAATGTTATGAGCCTCTTCCAGAACCGTGAGATGCCGGAAAGGCTGGTTCATATTCGCAGCAACAGACATCCTGTACTCACCCAGTCTCATGATCAGAATGCCCATGATCAGAGATTTTGTTTCCGGTGAACCTACCCTGCTCAGATCTATGATGACATTTCTGTCAAACAGGTCCTCGCTGTCGATCTCAACGGATCCGAAGATCTGCCCGTTCAATCCGTTTGTAAGTGACCTCACTCTCGTAACCAGAGACCCCGTATAATTACTTTTTACTTCCTCAGAATAGGCTGAACCGTTGATGACATTTACAAGCTCATTCAGCAGATCCGAAAATGTAGGGAAGATCTGATCGTCATATCTGTTTTCCGATGTGGAAAAATCCCACCCGCATACTTCATACGCCTGAAGCAGCGCATCTTTCAAAACCGCAGGCATGGCTGCATACATCGGCCAGCATACATTAAAGATCTCCGTCAGTCTGTCCACATGCTCCAGGATGTGCACTCCATCAGGGAAACGGAAGGGATTGATCCTCAACAGTCCGGAATACTCCGGATTTGTACCGTATACCTCCACATCCGCCCGGTTTCCGAAGATATTTTTATACTCCCCTTTTGCCGGCTCAATGACCATAAAAGAAGCGCCGAGATTTGCCGACTGACGGATCAGTTCATACACCGTGTTGCTTTTCCCGGAGCCGGTGGAACCGGTGACAAAAGTATGCATGGAAAGACTTGCCTTATCGATCCTCACATCATTCGCCCCTGCGCTTCCCATATTGAAGATCTTTCCGAGATTAATACTGCTGCCGGATACGGATCTGTCATAACGGACAACTTCTTTTCCGAAATCCGCGTGCTCTATGACCGGCAGACCGCATACCGACTTTCGCGGCAGTCCCATATGAATGGCAAGTTCATTTCCGCTCACCATCGACCCCGGCGTCACTTCGATATTTCCCAATGCTCCCGAATACTTAAATACCGGATGTATAAAATTTTTTACATACCTTTCGATAAGCTCCGTTTTGTCCTTTTCATACCGCCCCCAGGAATTAACCGCCGCGATCTCTACACCGGAGCCTTCGCCTCTCATGAGGGCGCTGTAGGTCGCCGCAGCGATCTCTGCAGCATACTGATCTTCCGAAAGAAAATATGCTGCACATTCGTACATTCCCAGGCTTTCGAATTCATCCAGTCTTTCAAGCTGCCGGTCAATGCGGGAAAGGATGTTTTCCACAGACTTATCATGTGCCGTCAGGGTAACGGCATCGGAACGGCTCTTCGTGACACTTACTCCCGAGGAATAAGTATGCGTACCCGAATCGGTAAGGGCAGTGCTGTCACTGCTGGCTACGGAACTGCTCCCGGATGATGATTCACTGACAGTTCCGGTCAGGGCACTCCCAAGCATGCCGAGACTGCCGGAAACCACTCCGCCTGCCGCCAGACTGAAGCCGCCCGTAACCGGAGCAAGTGCAGCCCCGAGCATGGTACCTGCTGCCGCGACACCTTTGATGACTCTTGCCGTCCCATTCTCTTTTGATTTCCCGTGAGTATCCGTTGTTCCTTCCGTTTCGGTCCTGCCGCGTGTTTCCGTCCTGCTCTCCGTCCTGGCATCACTTATGCCTTCCGTTTTCCCTACGGATGAATTCCGGCCATAGTTTACCTGCATACCTGCAAAGGGCGACAATCGTGTATATACACTCTCATAGCCTTTTCTCAGTTCCCGCAGCTGGGTCTGATCCGTTGAATCTGCAAGGATGATACCCGTATACTTCTGTCCCTGCATTGACAGCACCAGTTTTTCCAGTCCCTGTACAAATTCCCGGTTATTATTCAGCCTCTCATCCCTGCTGTTGGCGATACAGGAAACCGCAGAAATACTGTTGCCTTTTATACCGGAGAGGATCCTTTTCATTTCATCAATGTCCTGATCTCTGGTCTTTATTCCTGGGAACTGGCCGATCATGGCATTTTCAAGTGTTTTTCTTACAGAGCTTGTGGTCCTGTCCGGATCCAGCGAACGGATCCCCATATAAAAATCCGTTTTCTCACCGTCGCTGTCCAGGATGATAAAGACTGAAGTATTTGAAGAAGAAAGCGTGTTAAATACGCTGGCGAATCTGTGAGAAGCAAATTCTTCTTTCCCGTATACCATCTCATCTATCTTGAATAACAGGACATTTTCATCGATATTCGACTGCAGCTCCTCCGGATCCGGTTCCACGATCTCCAGTCCGGACAAGCCCGTAACATAGTTTCTGAGTATGACGTCATCAACAACTTTCAGCGCAGCGAGATATCCCTCCTCAACGCCGGCATACTTCGGGATCGGTAGTTCATCCGTTTTCTTCAGCACTTCATCCGCCATCTGATCACCCCTCCCCGGTATCAGTTGCTTTTTCTGCTCAATACGATCATTGACCCGCCCGCCGCTGCCGCGATACCGCCGCACACCGCGATCACGGGAACTTCCGCGAGTATACCTCCGGTCAGCATTGCCGCACCGGCAGCCGCCACGGCAAAACCGGTCTTGCGAACGGCACCCGGACCGCGCTTTCCCGCCTGCGGCAAAGCTCCTGCTGCATCTCCCGACACAGACTCTGCTTCCTGATTCGTTCTTTTGAATAAGTGCGCTGCCATCCTCTTCAGCAATCCGAGACGCTCTTCCGAAAAATTATTGACGACAGCCACCATCTGTTCATTAAAATACTCCTCTTTCCACTCTCCCTCCGGCAAAAACTTCTCGCCGTCATGATCATCCGTCAGGGCCTCCATCCTCTCCTTCGCATAGTCCAGCATACACTCAAATTCTTTTCCTTCCGGATCCAGAAGAAGACTGTCTTTCAGCATGATCCTGACTCTCATGACCCTGCCCTGTGAAACGGCTTCCTGAAATTCCGCGGTAAATGCCATAATCAGTGCCTCCCCAGGACCGCATCACAGGCATCCAGAATACTCTTTGCATAAGTCCTGATCTTCTCCACATCGTTCCTGGTGACCCGTATTTTTCCATCTTCGGTTTTTTTACAAGCCTCCCTGGTTTTAACCAAAGACCGGATGTTATCCAGTATGATCTTTTTCGGACTGGGCTGCGATGGCGCAGCTTCCTTTATTGTAGTATTGGGCAGCACGCTGCATACACGAAGTGCGGGTGACGGATCCTCTGTCCCGCATACCTCCCTGATGATCTTTTTGACATAGTTCACATGCTCTTTTGTAAAATCATTTACAAGCGCCGTCAGTTCATAATTCATCGTATCTTCAGTCCACGGAGCGGGAGTATACTCTGCGGGCTCCGCGAATGTCATCCAGATATCCAGCCCGCTGTTCTCGGTATAATGAAGCAGCTCCGCAAACAGGCCAAAGCTCCTGTCGATAATAAGGCTGTCCTTCAGCATGATCCGGACTTTCAAAAGATTCCCATCCCGCACTGCCTGTGCAAATTCAGCAGATACCGCCATCTTCTTCCCCTCCTTTATATTTCCAGGATCGCATTCACTCTGTCCTGAATATCACGCAGCCACTCCAGCCGCTTTTTTGCTTCCTCCAGTTTTTCCTGCGCCTTTTCCCTGTCACCCGCACATACTTTTAATTCATCAAGCTTCGATGCCAGAATAAGATCCAGTTCATCAAATTTTTTCTCGAACTCTGCTTTGATACGTTTTGTCTCTTCTTTCGCATATTTCTGTGCTTCCGAACAGTTTTCAAATAAGCGTTCTTCGATCGGTGCAAAAAATCTGTGGGCAAGGTCGGCTCCGTCTATATACTCTCGATTCTCGTAAAACTCCTTATAGTGACCGGATTCCTGAAACCAGGTCCAGGGCTTATACCATTTCTTTTTTTCATTCCTGACCCATTCCTCTCCGGTCTTGACCCTTTCCGTCTTTGCCGCACCGGAAATGATTGTTTTTGTATCCGAAGGGAGTTCACCTTTCATGATCGCAAAGGGATCCAGAACCACATCCCCCACATGGATATCCTCCGTCAGATCGGAAAGCTTCTCCCGGTACTGATCCAGAATATCCGTGACGCTCTTCTGTACATTATTCTCGATCAGCTTTTCGAGTTCTACCTGAACCTCGGCTTGTATAGTCTCCGCAAATCTGGCAAACTGACTGCAGATATTCTCCGCCTCGGTCCTGCTCATTTTCTTACTGCTGTTTTTTAAATGCCCGGTGATCTTTTCCTGCGCCTTCTTTATGATCTTATTGGACAGGCCGGTGATCTCTTTGTCGTAATTGAGACTGTTGACTTTCTCCTTGAATTTCGCCGCCTCTTTACCGCTTTTCAGCTTCGCTTCTATGCTGTCGATACGCGCAATGATCTCATCATTCTCTTTCTGTTTTTCGGAAATCTCTTTTTTGCTCATTTCGAAAGATCTGGCACTTTCCAGTTTTTTCAGAAAGGTATCCGCAATGTTTTTTATCTTTGCCGTTTTGGCGTATTTCTGCACATACATCCGGATAGCTTCCTCAACAGGAACGATCCCCGAATGGATCAGGGCCTGTTCCTTCGGATCGTTGTCCTCTATTGCCTTTGCAAGCCGGTTTGCGATGATCCCCTTCGCCGATGCCGGCAGCGGTGCATAGTTTTCAAAAAACATCTCTTCATTTCTGTTGAACTTTCGCACCTTTCCCTTTGCTTCATAAACATCATCATCGTCGTCATCATCACTCTCTGCCAATATCGTACGGATATTCAGTGCCGTGAGGGCTGATGCCGGATAAATGTTCGGATTTTCTATCCCGTTATCCGCAAGATAATCCCTTACCTTCTTCAAAGCCGCATCGATACTGTCTTCCCCTTTTTTAAAGTCATCCAGCTTGTTCACGACGAAGATAAAACGGTCTCTGGACTGTTTTCCTCCAACCTTCATACTCTCCGCAACATGTCCCAGCAGATTACTGTCATCATCGACTGCAAGCTGGGTCGCGTTCATGATATACAGAACTACGGTCTTGGAGGATTCCGAAAGCATGCGGTAGGTCGCGGCCCTGTGTTCCGGATCCCTGGAATTATTCGGTCCCGGGGTATCGACCAGGACAAGAGATACATCCTCCGCTGTGACAAAAGGAATGTTCCCTTCAATATGAATGCGTGATACCGCGGGATCGGAGTTCAGCCGGTCCATGATACTGTAAGTCAGATCCTCCTGGACCTCGATCAGTTCTCCCTCTTTGTCATATACACGTGCTGAAAACGTATCCGAATCATTATCCCTGATCTCCGTGATCGTTGCCGTGCAGGCTTCCTGTCTGGCCGGCATAAGCCGCTGTCCGAGCAGCGAATTGATCAGGGTAGATTTGCCTGCGCTCATTGTAGCGACAACATTCACTTCAAAATCACTGCTTTTCGCCATTTCAAATGCACGGATGACATCAGGCTGTCGCAATTCCCTGAAGGGGCCCTTTTTGATCTCCTCAAATATACCGGCAATGGCCTGTTCCTTATCTTTGATCTCCTTCGCCGGGATATGCTCCGTTTTTATCTCCAAACCTTTTCCGGCCGCTTCCCGGGTAACGGAAAGAAGATCTTCATAATCAAGAAGCGTTCCGTGAAAACTTATTTCGAACTGTTTTGTATTGCATTCCTCATAAAGTATATCAGGAAGGTCTTCGATCCATTCCTGCAGTCTCCGTTCACTGACATTGAGCCGGCTGTTTTTTCTTACTTCTTTTTCGTCGATCCGTATCTCCGTACTTACACGATAAGGGTTATAGCTGATATAAACCTTTTTCATAACACCCCGCCTTTCCCCTGTGAGTAGATCCGCTTCTCCAAAGCAGGTATCCCCGAATGCATCAATAGCAGCTGTTCTTCATCCGGCGGATCGTGAAGATCCACACCTTCCTCCGGGTAATATTTTTCATAAGAAAACTCTTCTTTCTTCAGCTTTCTTTTTACGAATTCCAGGTCATCTTTTTCATCTTCGCTTAGTTCCCCGCCATACATGGCCATTTTTGCCAGATACCCCGCATATGCCGATACCGGGTATACCTCCGGCTCCTCAAAGCCAAGTCTGCAAAGATCCTGTTTTACAGACGCAAGAGTCTCCGGAACCGAATCCGCTCCTTTCTTAAACCTGTCCAGACGATTTACGATAAATAATACCGGTCCCTTATGATTCTCCTTCACGAAACGAAGATGATTCAGGTCGTCATCCGATCCGATATTTTCAGCATTAAACAGATATATGAGCAGATCACATTCCAGATTTTTTACCGCATCGTTTGTCAGCTGCCGGTGTGACCTGTCCATGGAAGAATTAACTCCGGGAGTATCGATAAAGCATATTTTCCCGTCGATCTCTTCCACAGAGCGGAATCTTGTTCCGACGTGTATCTCCGGGCTGTCATTATTGATATTATCATCCATCAGGATATCTGTCGAAGCGTTCAGTTCAAGATCATGATCCCATTCATAGATCAGTCCGTCCTCCCCCGCCTTATTGTGGAGAAAATGGATCTTTGCCGTACAGGTATCATTTTGTGTCCTGTTCACCTTTTTCCCTGTCAGAGCGTTCAGAAGGGTGGATTTACCGGCACTCATGTTGGCGGTTATCATGATCCTTTTCGTACTTATTTCAAAAAATGCCCTGTCCTTCCGAACGATTTCGTAAATCGCTCTCAGTTGCGGAGAAAGGGCATCCGGGTCCTTATCCTCGGGCCTGTAAAAAGCATCAAAGATAAAGCGCATCTTTTTATTATATCTCTTCCCCCAGAAAGAAAGGCACTTCTGAAGTATCTGCTCTCCTTTTTCCCGGTCATCAAAACTCCCGATAAACAGACTGTCTGTCAGCAGTAAATACCGGTATGCGGAAAATCCGATCTTCTCAAACAGCCCAAGATCTTTCAGCTTCGATCCCTGAGCTTCCGTCTCCTCCCCCGCGATCGTTTCCGTATACAGCCTCAAAAGCTGTTCCGACCAGAGATCCTTCTCTCCGTTCCCGTCCGCAAAATACCGGAGCAGAGCTGCGTACTCTCGTCTCAGTTTTTCTTTCTTTTCAAGGACCGGATGAACCTTAAGATATTGTTGAAGTACCAGCAATGATGCTTTCATTCAGATCTCCCCCTCAGCCGGCCTCGTTGACAAACAACACCCCCAGAGTTCCCGGACCGCAGTGGGACGATACCACGCCACCGGCATGGGTTTCCAGTATCTCTTTAAACAGGCCCAGAGACTGCAGGTAGTCCCGCACGCTTTCCACGATCTCCCGGTCCTCATCCTGAACGGTGTGGGTGATGAACACCCGGTCCGCTTCCGCTCTTCTGAGCGCCGGTTCCAGATCGCGCACATATTTCATCACAGCCTTTTCCAGGCTGCCCCGGTATTTCTTTTCCACGTCCATCGCACCGTTTTTCACAACGATCTCGGGATGGAGCTTTAACGTTCCCGCAAGCAGCGCCGTTACGGAAGAACACCTGCCGCCCCTGGAAAGGAAGGTGAGCGTATCGATGATAAAGCTGGCTCTTACTCTCGGGATTGCCGCTTCGATCTCTTTTACGATCGTTTCGGCATCGACTCCCTTTCCGGCCATTTCGGCTGCTTTGATCACGAGAAGGCCGATCCCGGTGGAAAGATTGGCCGAATCGATCACATGCAGATGCCCTTTTCCCTCATCCTCTGCAAACACTCTGGCCAGAGAGTACGAGGAACTCATCCCCGATGCTATGGTAAACAAGATACAGTCATCGCCGGCTTCCAGTGCAGGTTTTACGGCCTGTTCCAGTCTTTCTTCGGTAAACGCCGCCGTCTTCGGTGTTGTTCTGTTTTCATCAGACCAGCGGAAGATCTCTTTCTGCCCGAGCCCCTCCCCGTCAAAATAACTGTCTTCTCCCATTATGATACAGAGCGGAATGATCGTCACCGCGTATCTCTTTGCCAGCTCTTCACCAAGGTCACATGTCGAATCCGAAAAGATCCTTACTGCCATTTCTTCCTCCAGTCATTCACTCCGCACGGAACACAAAAGTCACCGTTCCTTTGCTGTTATTCAGGGTCAGTGTATCTCCGCTGATCTGCGCCCTCATCGTCTCTTCCGTATCACGGAAACGGATCACGTAAGCACCGTCCGATTCTTCAACCGTCCCCGGATGATCTTTCCCGCTGTTTGAGACAACACAGTTTTTGCCGTCTTCACAGCGAAATGCCGGTGCCAGCGCTTTCAGATCCTCATCCAGTTCACTCGCTTTGGTCGTATTATCCCTGACCGTAAACTCGACAAGTTCCCATTCGGAGCTGAGCTCCGCGTCGCTTTTCCCCTGACAGCCGGCCAGCAGAAAAAGCGTCAGAAAAGCAGGCAAAAGCTGTTTCAAACGTATGATCAGCTTATTTCTCATATTTATCCTCCTCAAGATGTGCTCTTATGACTTCCTCCAGCATCGATGGAGAAAAGGGTTTGGGAATATAATCGGAAAATCCTTCTTTCAGGACCTTCTCCCGGATATCGTCCCCCTCATCCGCCGTGAGCAGCACAACGGGCGTCGCAGCATTTATGCCTCTGCCCTCCCTGATCCTGTGAAACACCTCCGGACCGTCCATGCCGGGCATCCTCCGGTCGAGGAATATGATATCGTACTTCTTTTTCTCCGCCATCTCAACGGCCAGCGCACCCTCCAGCGTGGTATCGATATCGATCCGGCTTTTCTTCAGGAAGTTCTGTACCAGACGGAGATTCATCGGCGTATCGTCCACGACAAGTATGGACGTATCCCTGGTCCTGAGCGTTCCCCAGCTGCTTGCTGCCGGAGCCGGCGGCACATCTTTGCGTATCTCCTCAACGTGGCGCGTTTCCTGCGGTATGGCAAAGGAAAACTCGGAACCCTGCCCGTACACGCTTTTTATCTGAAGTCTCGAATCCATGAGGGCCAGCAGATTGTGCACGATATTCAGACCGAGCCCCGTTCCTTCCACCCTGTAGTTTGCGGAGCTGTCCAGCCTTTCAAAGGGCACGCTGAGTTTTTCGATGTCTTCGGCTCTGATCCCGATCCCCGAGTCCTTCACGCTCACATCAAGCATCACATGATCCCTGTCCCGGATATGCGATCCCACCCGGAATACGACTTCGCCTGTCCTTGTATACTTGACCGCATTACTGAGCAGATTCAGGATACACTGTCTTATCCTTTTTTCATCTCCGTGAAGGAAGACGGGAAGGCCCTCATCCACGATATATTTAAGCTCCAGCCCCTTATCCTTTGCGGAATAGGAGATCATTCCGGCCAGCTCGTCCATGACCTTTCTCACATTATAATCCACCGGAACGATCTCCATTTTTCCGGCTTCGATCTTTCCGGTATCCAGTATGTCGTTGATGAGCTGTTGCAGTATTTTCCCGGAGCTGCGGATACTCTCCGCATATTTCAGGGTTCCCTCGTCCGCGCATTCCTTCAGGATCATCTCATTCATTCCCAGTATGGAATTCAGCGGCGTACGGATCTCGTGAGAGACCGTGGAGTAAAAGACGGATTTGGCCCGGTTTGCATCCTCGGCATCCTTTACCGCCATGATCAGGTCTCCCGACATCTCTTTGAACATCCTGGAAAGCCTGTCGTGAAACGGTACCAGAAGACCGGCCTTCGCTGCGGTATCCGCTGCCGTATCCCCGCAGCCGGCGGCATCCTCCGCTCTCTCATAAGAACTGCAGCTTCCCGTCTCCTTAAAAGAAACCGAGACCAGCGCGCTGTTCAGTTCGCCGCCGCGTCCGTCAAGGTAAAAGAGCTCGCCGTAGCCGTATATCGACGCCGCTTCGCGTATCTGCTTTCTGTATAGCCCGATCTCTTCCTCTTCCCGTTCCTTCAAAAGCATCACACGGTTCACGCAGACAATGAGGAGCCCCGCCTGGGCTTCAAAGGCCGCGATCTCTTCCGTGTCATGCCTCACTTCGCTGAACAGATCGTCCGGATTTCCATAGCTTAAGCTGATCCTGTCATTCAGATATACCGGTGCCCCAAAGATCAGCTGTCCGTCCTTCGGCCCCGTGATACCGATACGCGAGATACGAATCCCGTTTCTTTCAATGATCAGCGGGAATTCGCTCAGGTTCTGCGGGATGATCTGCTCATTGCGGAGTCCCAGGTATTTATTGTAGACAAAAGAAGCCGCTTTCCCGTCGATCTCGTCAACCGCGAAGGGATTCTCCTCTTTTGTTACCGTCATGACCTTTCCGACGGGAGTCCAGCCCAGATTGTAATGCACCCTTATGTTCAGGGCCTCTCCGTGAAAGATCAGGGCAAGCATGCAGCCTTCCATCACTTCCCCGCCCGCTTCATGGCCAAAGCAGCGGTATCCGGGCAGCAGCGAGGTTTTGATCCCGAAGACCGGAACCCCTTTCACATCTTTCAGCTCATTCAGGACATCTTCGGTGGAATTGTAATAATCCGGCGGGATCAGCAATACGCCCCTCGGATCCTTTGAAGCCAGGATCAGTTCCCTGAGCTCACGCCCTTCCCTCTGCTCTTCCCGATAGCCCGCTCTGATCCCATGCAGGCCGGCGCCGGAGTTTTCGAAAAAAAGAAACGTCAGGGTACAGCCCTTCCTGTCACCGGATTCATCTGCCCTGTCTTCCTGTACTTCGGCTCTGCTGTGAGAATTGAACGCGAGTAACGTCAGATCCGGGAAATATTGCAGCAGCTGCTGCCTGAATTCCGAAAAATCCTCCTCCCACAAATGCGCCCAGGCAAGGAGTACCTTACAGGAGGCCGTGCCGAATAAAGCCTCATTACGTATTTTCTCCGCAGTCCCCGGGATCTCTCCGATACCGCCAAGCTGATATGTACGCTGGATCATATCCGGACCGTTCACCTCCTCCACATGGATCTTTCCCCGTTATTTTATCACAGGTGACTTCCACATAGCAAGCAATGCAGGACGTGAAGACAGGGGGACGGTCCTTCTGTCCTCAACCTGAGGACACGGGGACGGTCCTTCTGTCCTCAACCATTATGGCGCGCAAACCAAAAAAGGGCCGCCCCTTAAGGAACGGCCCCGGCACATAAAATCAGGCTATGCTTTATGCTTCTTCTTCGGGATCATCATCCTCCGAAAAATCTGCGACTTCCACAGGCTCTTCCAAAACAGCTTCATCTGTTTCGTCTTCCTCTGCTTCGCTTTCCGCTTCCTCCGCTGCGGCTTCATCCTTTTCGGCCTCATCTCCGGCTGCCGCCGCTTCTTCCTCGCTCACGTCCTCATCGTCATCGGAGCGGGCCGAGCGGATCACATCGCCCACAGCCTTGGAGATCTTGCCGCCCACTTCGCCGAAGAACTCACCCACACCGTTCAGGGTCTTTCCAAGCGTGCCTCCGATACCGTTGAGCGTATCTCCGATCGTACCGCCGATATCGTTCAGGGTCTTGGTGAGCTTGTGGATCTCGTCCTGACGCCACTTGTCATAGTCCACATCCTCAAGCGCCGCATAGGCTTCCGCCTCCTTGGCCGGGAAGATCCAGGCCATCATGTCGTGGATGACGAAATGGATCGTGCAGGCCGTGGAATCCCCGCTGTTGAAGGGCAGTTCAAAGATACGGAACAGACCGGCCTCAGTACCCTTGCAGATCAACGGCTTGATACGGTTACGGTCATCACGGTCCAGCGGATAGGTATAGCCGTCGCCCACTTCGTCAAAATAGACCGCGACAATGCACTCTGCGGCGTCGCTGCCCAGAAAACGGCTGCGCATCGCAAAGCGGAATACATAATCCTGATCCGGCTCCAGCGTAACCCTCCGCGCGATCTCGGTCTGCGCGCCATCGTTGCCGAGCTCGAAGCACTCCACGTTCTCATCATTCTCCGTTACGACCAGGCGGTTGCCGCGGTTGGTCTGGCAGCCTTCCACCAGCTTAAAAGATCTTGCCTTAAAATCTATGATATTTGCCATTTCATTTTCCTCCTTAGAAAAAGAAAGAGCGCCCGTATCAACCGAAAAACTGAGCCGGATCATATGTCCGCCCATTTCGATCGCACGACCGCTCTTTATAAGGCCCTTTGCCCTCTTCGGGTAAGTGTTGCCGAGTACATTACCTTCTGCATCAGTCACAAGAATGTTTTTTGTCATGGGTGTCCTCCCCCTTGTAAACTGTCCGATAGCCGCTACCAACAGCTATCCTCTATTCAGTTTTCACGGTTTTCGTTTTTTCTTATGGGTGTCTTCCCCAACCGAAGATATCATAACATGATACAGAGAAAATGTAAAGAGGCCCCTATACTTTCCGCTGACGGGCGACCTTTACAGCATTTGCCATACTATCAGATTTTTTTACATAATCTGCAAGGTATGGAATACAAAACATAACTTTGCCGTGTTCCGGTGCCGCAATGATCCCCTGATCAATAAGATATGCCCTTGGCCTGCTCAATCTGTTCTGAGACACGCCCATGCCACGTGCAATTTCGGCTGTTTCCGAAAGACGATCTGCGTCCAAAGCTTCGGACATTTTCGTTAAATATGCCTTCTCATTATTCGGGATTTCCTCCAGCAGTGGTTTCAACGCGCGCTGCTCATACGCAAATACTGCATATTCAATAGCTTTACGGATATCTTTTTCTGTGACTTTATATTTTTTCCCGGGATCCTGCTCATTGATCTGTTGGATCAAATGATATCCCAGAAGCTGCATTATATATGGGTGCCCATAGCTTGCCCGGTTCAATTCTTTAATATTCTCCTCATCTACCTTCAATCCCATGATCGCAGAAAACATCTTTTTAAACGCCTCATCTGCTTCCTCCCAGGTGAAAAGTCCCAACTCTTCATGGGATGCTCGTCGTAAATATGTACACCCCTCATGTTTGATGATATCAGAATATGCATAAGGCAGACCTGCAACCACCAGCATAATATCATGCCCTTTTCGTGATGCCATCTGAAACGCATTGCATAAAGATGAAACATCCTCGATCGGGACTTTCTGAACCTCATCCACAGTAACCAGGATTCCGTTTTGGGAATCAGAACATGTCTTCAGCAAGAGAGACTGCAGATTTTCTCTCCCCATGATTTCTTTTTTTGTAACAGATCCTGCACTGACTCCGGCACCGATTCCAAATACATTTACATTTGCCTGTGGATTGACTGTTTTGGTGACTTCATCGTACCCTGCTAATTCATGGATCAGCTGTGCAATCGTATTCTCCGGCCCAGATCGATAACAAGCCTCTTTTTTGCTCCCGCTCTGATGGAAAACTGCTCCAGAAGAGCTGTTTTACCACATCCATGCGTTCCCGTAAAAAATTATGCCCGATCATCACTTCCTGTATCAATCATAGCATGATCAAATAGTTCAAGTATTCTTTCACGTCCAAAGAATACACCCGGCTTTCCACCAAATATAGGAGAAAAAGGATTAGTAAACATAATTATGACCTCATGTATATCCTCTGTCTGACAACTTTTTCGTTTCTTCTTTTTCTGTAAATCATACAAATCTATGTTCTTTCTGTCATATCTGTATTTTCTGCATCATTCTGACAAATCTGTATAAGGTCATCCGCTCATCTTTAGTTTCGCTTTTCCGGCTTAATTCCCAAGTCTCTCTTCATCCGGCAAAGCACAGCTCCTAATTGTATCTCCTCCCGCTTGTGTCTACTATTACCCCATCCTCAACGTGAAATACGGAATTCTCAGCTGAGATAGTAATATCGTCCAGATTGATGCATCCGTCAAAAGCGTTTTCTCCTATGGAGCTTACACTTGCCGGAATGTATATTTTTTCCAGCTTATTACATCCCCCAAACGCTTTTTCCCCAATGGAGACCACACCTTCCGGAATATCTATCTTCACCAGGCTGGCACATCCTGAAAAAGCTTTTTCTCCTATGGAAACCACACTTGCCGGAATAAATACGTCTGTTAAGTAAACGCAATTATATAAAGCCTTCTTTTCGATCCGTGTGAGCGTATCTGGCAAAACCACACGGACCAGTGATTTATCAAATCCTCCCATCTCACCGATGGCAGTCACGGGTTTTCCGTCGATCGTTTCTGGAATAATAACTTCGGGCAGCTTTTTATCCACCAGTCCTGTGATCATTATCCCATCATCGCTGTCGACATATGTAAATAAACTGCTGTCAGTATATGTATAAGCATGTTCCTTTATATAGGCAGCCGCAGAATCCTTTTCCTCTTCTTCAGCATCAGGGATCTCATCCTCTTTTTCCGCCGGTATTACTTCTTTCACATCCTCTTGAATGATCTGGTCTTCCTTAAATTCCTGATCTGTATCTTCGAGTACATCTTTCTGTGCATCGAAATGTTCCTTATTCGCATTTGCTGATCTGATCCCGAGGATTATCAGGATCATTGAGAGCATCGCAGTTGCCGCGATCGCCCCGATCCCGATCTTCCTCCACGGAATAATGCGATGACCTTCATACAGATACTCATGCAATTCTTTCATATTCTTAATACGTTGTCGGATGTCCGTATCAAGTCCTTTCATGATAGCGTTTTCTATAGAGGCCGGGATAGAATGGTCATAGCTGCCCAGTTCCCGGATCGTTGCATTTTTACTTCGAACAGTCAGCGCATTCGGCGGAACTTCACCTGAGATCATATAATAGATCGTTGCACATAACGCATAAACATCCGTCCAGGGGCCCTGATTACCATGTTTCGAATACTGTTCAGGCGGAGCATATCCATGTTTCAGCTCGATCTCCTTAGTTTTATTATCCTCATCTATTTCTACCGCTGTCCCGAAATCGATCAAAACCGGCTCTTTTTTATCTGTCAGCAGTATATTATCAGGGCTTATATCTCTGTGTATTATCTCATTCTCATGCACGATCATGAGCGATTCGATTACCGGGCGGATCATCTCAATAACTTCCTTCCATCGGATCTGTGCGCCTTTTATCTTTTTATACTCCTTCATAGATAGATCGGAAACATATTCCATAACCATATAGGCGGTATTATTATCATAAAAGAAATTCAGGACACGCACGATCCCCGGCAATGCTTCCAGTTTCGCAAGACGTCTGGCTTCTGCCTCATACCGTTTAAGTCTCCCCTGATAACTGACTGCATAGTCTCCGCTGATCACAACTATATCATTCGAAAGGCTCTCATATACATTTCGTGAAGCCAGCTGCTTTGGAAATAATTCTTTTATTGCAACCCTTAATTCCAGAGTAGTATCAAGCGCCAGGTATGTTATCCCAAAGCCCCCCTCTCCCAGGACTCTTCCAAGCAGATACTTCCCATCCAAAAGTGTGAACGGTTTCAGCGCACGCTGATTGATACTGTATTCTGCCGGATCATGACCGCAAAAAGGACAGATCTTATCCTCCTTACTAACAGCATTCATACAGTTTATGCAATAATTTATGCTATCTCTTCCGAATTCTCCCATATTCCTCCCATACTCCTCCTATTTCCCAACTCGTTTGCAGCATTTAATCAGCCGACAAACCATAGTATTCCCTGTCAAAGTCACTAAAATCACTCACGATCCCCACCTCATGTTCTCCGGAAGATAAGGGCTGTTCTCCCCAATCACCATACACCTTTTCCAGCTTTCCGTCCAGATAGGAGATGATCGCATATCCGGTCATCCTGTCTATCTCTTCATCACTCCCAATATCTACTGTATCCTTTCTTGTATTGTGATGTTCATCGAATCCATCGACTTCCATTACAAAATTTACGACAAAAAAACCGGCTTCATTATACTGAAAGGATGATGTTTCTATTCCTACTACTATAACCTGATCAGGGATTGCCCATGCCTGAGTTGAGAGCAGTGTCCTCGGCTCCTTATCTTTCGTCCATTCACCCATACAATCATCAACTATTGCACGTGCTCCCGGAAGGGAATAGAATTCTTCCTCCGAAATCTCACAGGAGGCACACTCATAAACATGTCCTTCTATAATATAAGCTGGGAAATACCTTTCTGCCCAATAATCCGATATATAAGCAATATCATTATTCGGGGTATAACACTTTATACGATCTAATGGGTACTTCGAGTACTTCGAGTCATCATGAAAAAAAACTGGCCAGGGAAACCTGTCATTATCGAAGCCATCCAGAGAGAGTAGCTTATCCCCTTCTACGGCAATAGTCAAATGGTCTGGGTCATCATAAAACATCCTTATTATCCCTACACTGACGACGATCGCGTTTCCACTCTGCTTTTCTTTCCACCACTCAATGACCTCTTCATTATCACCATAAAAATCAGTACTAAACTCTCCTCTTAAACCATACGACATTTCGATATTTCCGTTTCTCGCAAGCCATAATTTCTGACCTTCCTGTGTTCTGACATTCAATAACAATTCTTTCGTACCGTCCCCATCAAAATCTTCATATAAGCCAAGCAGATCCAGCGTTTTTTCTTCCTCAAAATAATTATAATCATCAAAGCTGAGATACCTCACCAAAACACCATCCTCATCATACTCCAGACCGGCCTCATCCAGGATCAGATAATAGTTTTTCCGCCACATATTATAATCCTCTTCGGGGATCAGATATTCCGGTCTGGCAAATACTCTTTCTCCCTTATACATAAGCTCCAGCCAGCCATCCTTTTCCTCACCCAAAGGCATAAGCTCTTCCCCGACTCCGCAGATATAAACGGCTTCTTCCTCATTACCATCCATCGAAGAATACAGCTTTACTTTTTTTGCCGCATATAAAGGAACAGGCTTTTCTTCACTGTCCTTACTCTCCACTGCATCATTTTCAGAATGATCGATCACAACAGCCGTTTCCTCCTGCTCCTTCTCCTTCGATCCTTCACGTTCCATCACCTCTGTTTCATTATCTCGTCCGATTGGCTTTTCGCCGGGTTTTAGCAACAGAACGACCCCCAACACAAATACCACAGCCGCGATCGCAAGAGAAATCCCTATGATCAGAGATCTATTATTATTTTTCCCGTTATCAATTTCCTGCTCAAAAAGTGAAATACTTTTAGGACGATCTGTTTTATTGATCATCAAGCCCTGCATGATCGCAGAAGATATCCGTTTCGGAATCTCCGGCACGATCCTGTTTACCGGAACCACTTTATCTCCACTCAGTATTCTGTCCGTGGATTCCTGCGGCACGATCCCTGTGATCATGCGGTACATCGTTGCGGCAAGCGCATAGACATCCGTCCACGGGC
>JAEELW010000023.1 GCA_016282915.1 Lachnospiraceae bacterium
CAGCTGCCGGATAAGCATCCCGTCTGCGGCCGCCGGCATAAAAAAAGCCACAGCGCGTAAGCTGTGGCTTTTGCCCCAAAGCCTGTTTTATTCGATCGCCGCAGGCGCTTCCGGCGGTGCAGCTTCCTCTGCGGGTGCTTCCGGCGGTGCAGCTTCCTCTGCGGGCGCTTCCTCACCCCCTTCTTCCGCAGGCGGCTCCTCACCGTCCGCCGGATTCAGACGCGGATCATTGTCCTCATAGACATTCTCCGGCTCCTCATATTCCGGATATTTAAAGCCTCCGGGACTGTAGGTTTCATAACGGAACACCTCGCGCATCCTTGCATAGTAGGAGAAAAAGTGATATCCGTGGTCATCATAACGCCATGCATAGCCCCAGGGATTGCCTGTAAATGCAACCATGCAATCCGGATGTGCTTCAATGAACTGATCCGAACTCTCCTCGGAGATCCCGTTCCCCACACAGCACAGGCGGTCCAGCTTCATCTTCATGACCGGCGTGATGTCGCGTATTCCCGTATAACTGATATTCAGATATTTTATGCTGTTCATTCCGGATACCGGTGCGATATCCTTTACCCTGCCGCAGTTTGCAAGCTCGAGCCAGGTGAGTGCCGGGCAGTATTGCAGCGGAGAGATATCACTCACGCTCGAACCGGACAGGATCAGGCATTCCAGCTTGTGCATATTGGATATGAACGAAATATCGCTGATGCCGCTGTCATGACCGAGATCCATATATACCGTCTCCGTACAGTATTTCAGCGGTGCCGTCATGGTATCGTCGATCCCGTGGGTCATGCGGATGATCGTATCATCGGTAAGCGCGGATTTTTTCCCGACATGAACTCTCCATACAAGTTTTATATCGGGAAACTCGGTCCGGAGCCGTGCCATGACCTCGTCATCGATCCCGCAGTCATCGAGAACGAAATAACAGCCCTTTCCCAGTACGGCCAGAGCCTCGCGCAGGCTTCCCACGCCCTCGTTCCCGATCTCCTCATCTTTATACCGTATCACCGTATCCGAAACTGCAAGTCTGTGGCCAAAAAGGTCAAACC
Organism: Lachnospiraceae bacterium; assembly: GCA_016282915.1. Taxonomy (GTDB): domain Bacteria; phylum Bacillota; class Clostridia; order Lachnospirales; family Lachnospiraceae; genus NK4A136. Next base: position 1,062 of record JAEELW010000023.1, read on the forward strand.
TGTAAATATAATGTGCATCGGGTGCGGCATCCATGAGAGCCCGGACATCCTTCAGGGACAGCCCGGACGAATCGTCCCCGTCCATAAGATTGATCGTTTCCAGCTCCGGCATTTCACCGATCGCTTCACAGATCTCCGGAACGTCAGATGATTCACAGGCGGACAGATCCAGAAAAGTCGTATCCCTGTCATATTCGGTGCCGAGTATCGTAACGCTGCCCGGCGTCGGTGTCGGTTCTTCGGTCGGCTTCGTGCTGTTCTCCGTCGGTGTCGCGGCTACTGTCGGGGCTGCGGCCGTTGGTGTGGGGGTGGGGTCCACGGAGCCGTCGCGCCCCCCGGAGCAGCCGCCCAGCACCAAAACGCCGCTCAGCGCGATAACGGCAAACGAAACACCTGCTGCTTTCGCAGCGTGCATATTCCTGATCCTTTTCATAAACTTTATCCTGAAGATCCGGTGGTTTACATAACCCTCCCGGATGATATCCCTTTCCGTTCCGCATATGCGGTACTGTTCGTCAGCCTCCGCCGCTCCTCGGCGTTTTCCTTTCCCATATTTACCGGAAAGCTCGCTGCACATAAATGATTGTACCCTAGATTGTCCGTCCGTCAAGCCTTTTTTTTATCTTTCCGCGGTAAATCCCGCAGGCGGCGGAAAGGCGCTCTGTTACTGTTCAGCCACGGCCACGCACTTGCGGCGTGGCAGCGGGCCGATACTCTGATCAGCAGGCCTGCCGGCACAATATCGGCATTGTGGCCGCCTGCGATTTCTGATACAATAAAAAATGTTTCCGTAAATATTTATACCCGTGTAAAGGAGATCCCTCTATATGATCAGAGAAAAGATCCTCGTGGATGCAGACAAAAAAGTTTTCTTCCGCAATAATGTGGATTACTGCGTCGGAACCGGCCGGCTCGGCCTGGCTCTGACGGAGGAGTACTTAAAAGAGCTTGCCTATGTGCAGGAAATGATCGGTTTTTCCTTCATCCGCGGGCACGGCCTGTTTTCGGATGACGTGGCGATCTATCATGAATATGAAGAAAACGGCGAGACAAAGGTCGAATACAACTACACCTACATCGACCGCATCTTCGACAGCTACTTAAAACTCGGGATCCGTCCCTATCTGGAACTGGGCTTCATGCCCGGGCAGCTGGCAAGCGGCAGCCAGACGATCTTCTATTGGAAAGGAAACACCACGCCGCCGAAGGATTATAAAAAATGGACGGATATGGTGGTCGCTCTCCTCGATCATCTGAAGAAGCGCTACGGCGACGAAGTGACCGGCTGGCCCATCGAGGTCTGGAACGAGCCCAATCTGCCCGGCTTCTGGTATAAAGCCGATATGGAAGAATACTTCCGCCTCTTTAAGGAAAGCTTTACGGCGATCAAGGCCTATGACAGCCGCTTTCAGGTGGGAGGTCCCGCCATCTGCGGCGTAAGGGACGCCGAATGGATCAAAGCCTTCCTGGAATTCTGCAAAAAAGAAGGGCTGCGCCCCGACCGCATCACCCGCCATCACTATACGGTGGAGTTTCCGGAGCGTATCGGACATTATGATTATTCCAAACTGGAAGATCCCGTGATGCGTTTTGAAAACCTTAAGTCTACACGGGATATCGTAGACTCCTATGAGGAATTCAAGGGCCTGCCGATCCACCTGACGGAGTTTTCCACTTCCTATACCCCGAAGGGTGTGATCCATGACACCAACATCAACGCCGCCTACCTGGCCGGACAGCTCGCCGGGCTCGGAGATGTGAACGAGGCGTATTCCTACTGGACCTTCGGTGACGTGTTTGAAGAGCAGGGCGTGCCCGACTCCCTCTTCCATGGCGGTTTCGGCATGGTGGCTGCCGGGAATATCCCCAAACCCACCTTCTGGACCTTTTATTTCTATAAACAGCTGAAGCTTTTCAGTGAAAACTGCGTCTACAGGGACAGCTCCTCCGTGATCGTAAAAAGCGATAAGGGCTATGCCGGAATCCTCTGGAACATCGACGGGGACGACCTGACCAAAGAGCTTACTCTCCCGCTTCCGGAGGGCGAATATACCCTGATCAGCAAGACCGTGGACGAAAAGTGCTGCAATCCCTTAAAACTCTGGCACGATATGGGCGAGCCGGCCTATCCGACCGCGGAAGAGACCGAACTGATCAAAAGTGCGGCACAGCCCCTGACCGGAAGCGCCATCATCAAGGTCGAAAACGACGCTGCTGCCGTAGCGCTTCCCGTGAACAAAAACGGGGTCGTATACTTTACGCTCACAACCCGCCGTTTCACTCCCGACCGGGGCTACGATTACGAAAAGGTGGTCTCTTTCCACTGAAAAAACAAATGACTATGACTAAGGAGGATCCGCAATGTCAGACACTTCATCCAAAAACAACGAAAATGAATTCAACGAGGCTACGGACAGCACCATAAATATCAACACCGCCTGGATCGGCAAAGTCCTGTCCGGTGAGGAACTCCCTTTCGAAAAGAAAGAGAACGCTGCTGCCGCCTTACTCAATCCCGACAGCGGAAAGATCACCTATATTGATCACTATCCTTTCTCCATCGGCAGAAACGGCGGTGATGTGCAGGCCGATCTTTCCCTGGACGATCATCTGGTCAGCCGCATCCATGCCCATATCGAAAAGAAGGACGGGCAGGATCATATCGTAAATGACCACGCCATGAACGGAACTTTCTTAAACGGCAAAAAGCTGGAGGACAGCGTCCCCGCCCCCCTTTCCAAAAACGACGACATCCGTCTCGGGAACACGAAACTGATCTATATGGTCTGAATAACGTCAAGGCAAAACAGTACGACCGGAGATGGTAACTGTTTCCACGAAGAAGCCGCGGGATCGCTCCCGCGGCCTTTCTTTTACGTATAGCTTGTATAACGCTGTTACTTAGGATTTCTTTGCCTTTTTCGCCTTTACGGTCACGGTCTTTGTTACACCGCCATTGAAGGTGAGTGTAAGTTTCACGCTTCCGCTCTTGCCCGTAAGGGTCTTCACGTTGACCTCAGTCCGGTCATATTCGTTGACGACAAATTCTCCGCCTTTGGCAGTCCCAGGCTCCACCTGGTTGGGGATCACTACCCTGAGATTTCCGCCCTTATCCTTATAGGTGCATAGGATATTGACGCTGCTGTTCACTTTTCCCGCAGTATTGCCGATCACGGGCACTGCTGCCGTCCGTACCTTCGGCGTCGTCTTCTTTGCCTTCACGTTCTTTAAGGTGATCACGATATTTTCGCTGCCGTGTTTCAGCGTAAACTTCATATCACCGATGTTCAGGTTCTTCGCCGTCAGGCTGTTGTCATCGAAATAGATATACATATTTCCCTGAAGATCCCTTGACGCATGGACTATATTCTTACTGCATTCGACATCCCAACCGGTAAAACCAAGCTGCGCATCCTTACATACCGGCGTTATCACCATGGCCTGTCCGGTCACCACATCATATTTCTGCACAACTTTCAGGCTGATGGTCTGATCCAGGGGCTTATCGCTTACCTTCACCTTATATTTCAGCTTCGCACTTCCGCCTTTCTGGCTGATCTCTACCGTATAATTGCCCGGCTTCGTAGTTGCCTGAGCCTGGATGAAGAGCCGCCCGGTACCATCGACCCCTGCCACTTCGCTTCCCTTGGTAACTTCCACCGCATCCCCGGTGACCGGCTGGCCGTTCAGCCACAGCTGGGACTGGAAATTATGGCCCGCTAAGGTCTTGTTAATGACCATGGTTTTTTTCGCAGGCAGATCCGAGCTCAGCACATCCTTTGTTGTGCTCTGTACGTTAAACTTCAGTTCAATGGGGCTTTCCCAGCCATCATACTGGATGGAGAGCTTCGCACCCTTTCCGGCGGTAGTAGTGTGGAACTGGACATAACCATAGGCGTCTCCAATGGCCGCGATGCTGCCGTATTTGACTTTAGCTCCATACAGGAAGAAAGGAGTATAGATCCCGGCTTCGTTCTTGCACAGTACCTGAGTGTTCACAAGGGTGTCTGCGCCTTCATGGATCGTCACGGATGTGGTCGTAAGCTTCAGCGTAGGCTTTTTGTACTCTACAGGCATCACATATTCCACAAACTCGCCATTTTCAAGTTCAAATTGCAGTATGCAGTTTGCGGGGCTTGCCGCCTTTTTCCGGTTCACACCTTCCTTTAAGCTAACCGTGATCATGTTTCCGTAAAGCGTTGCGTTATAGAAAGCAGCAGACTTTTTATTGCTGTTCTGAATCCCCGCGCCGCCCAAAGCTGCGACCTCGTAACTTGCGGAGGTCCTGGTAAAGAGATTCCACACGGCATCTTCCGTATTATAGATCTTTTGTGCGGCCAGTACAACTTTCGCCGCCACCTTGCCGTCCTTATCTACGATGGTCGTATGAGACGGATCGAGATCGCCATCCTCGGGCTCGACGATCCCTACTTCCTCCGAAAAATCAAAGCCGTTGTTCTGCAGAAGGATCGCCTGCCCGTTGTCCTTCGTGCTCTCTGCGCTCAGCATTCCGCCCTGCATCTGCAGTTTTGTCGCATCCACGGCCAGATCATAGCTCTCGACCGAAAGTCTTCCGCTGCTCATTCTTAATATATCCGCCGTGATGCCTCTGCTGCCGATGCCGCCGGCTTTTACCGTAAAGCTTCCGTTCTCGATCTCGATATTTCCCGAATTGCAGTCGGCCGCGATACAATCCTTACCCGTCAGTTCGATATTGATGCTGCCGCCGCCGCCCATCCATACCGCGGTCTGATCCAGACCATTCATGCTGTCTCCGCTTCCGTGGATCTCTACGCTGCCGCCATACAGTTCCATACCTTTCTGGGCGGAAAGAGCATACAGGCCGCTTCCGCTCTTATCAATGATCAGTGAAGAACCCTGATCTACATCTAACCAGCCGGAAATGTTGACGCCCCACTTTCCATCCGTCACTTCGCTCGCTTCGATGCGGCTGTTACCTTCCAGATCAACGTCTCCATATACTTCCAGGATCGCGTTCTTCAGATGTCCCTGGTCCGCCAGACGGACATATCCGTTATCCAGCATCATCTCTCCGGCAATGACCGCCGCTTTCGCATCAACGCTGCTGTTCCAGACATTAAGCGCTCCGTGATCAACAGAAATGGCTGCTTCCGGATACTCATAATCAAAGCTCAGGTCCGCATCTTCCAGAGTCAGCGTATTATTGCCGTTCACATAGATCCCGTAGTTCGGGTATAACTCCCCAACGAAATTTACTTTCCCGACGATCTTCAGCGGCTGGTCCGCATAGATGCTTGCTTTGATGAGATCCGGGCCAATATATAAGTTTTGAAGCGTCGCCCCCTCCCCTTTGAAGGTCAGGGTCCTGTTTACCGGATCGTAGCTTGCATCGATATTTTCATTCTCCGGGAAGATATCATCGGCGTTCTTATCACTGATCTGCCTGCCGTCGACCCACACATTGTAATAGGTCCCGCCGTCGATCAGCACATGCTTTGCCGGAGTGGTACCGTCCGCTTCCACGATGTCCTTGCCCACGATCTTGCCGCCGGAAGGCAGTGCGATGTCCACGCCGCTCTTCAGATCAAAGCCGTCTGTGGAAACGATCGCCTGTTCGCCGCCCTCTGCTTCGAGCTTGCCGGAACTCATTTCGAGGAATTTACAGGATATGCCGTTTTTCTCTGTCCCGACCGCATAGATCGTCGAATTTGTCGGGTTTAAAAGGCCTACGACATTCAGCCCGGTAGCCTTTCCGTCTACCAGGATCACACTGTCCTCCGCCCGGAGATCTTTATTTACGATAAGGCTGCTCGTCAACGACCCGTTCGACAGGTTACTGACCTTTAAATAGCTGTCCTTCGCTGTGAGGTTTCCGTTAACCAGCACAGCTGTCAGACCGCCGGAATTCGATGCCTCCAGCCACCCCTGATCCATGTTCAGATTGCCGTATACCCAGACCCCTGCTGCGGCAGAAGTCCCGGAGAATTTTACGCTGCCTTCCAGAGACATATCCCCTTCCACATAAAGTCCCTGCAGGCTGTTCGTGACATTCAGTTCAACCAGCGCATCTTTTTTCACCTGCAGATCATTACAGTTTATCGGAGTACTGGAAGCAGAAGAGCCGGCATTCACCTTAAGTTTTCCGTTTACAACCAGATCCTTTTTGGGCACATAAACTGCTGACGACTTTACTTTGATATCAAGCTCACCGTTAATGGTCAGCTTCCCGATCGTATCGTCCGCCATCTTTATGCCGTCAGCTGCCTCCGTATTTTCCAGTGTAGCGTTACCCTCGATGTTCAGAGGTCCTTCGGTCTTTTCTATGAGGGCACCGTTATGTATACCCTCAACACCCGTTACGTTTCCTTCAAACATAAGCGTTGAGGTATTGGGATTATATGTGGCTTTTCCTCCCACGACACCGGGGATAGCTTTACGGTTTGCCGCCGTCACCTCATGTTCCCCGACCCAGATCTTATAATGCTCCGGCATACGGATCCTGACAAAACCCGGGATATCTCCGTCCATGTTAAAGATCGTCTTCCCGTCATTGGAGATAATGCCGTCCTCGGGCTCCTCGATATAAGGCTGCTCCTCCATATACTCATCGATCTTCATACCATGATGTATAAAGAATGCATACAAGCCCCCATGAGCGGCAATGTTGCCGCGCAAAAGCACCGCTCCGCACTTTCCTTCCTCATTACCGATCGCTACGCTGTAATCGCCGTATACATATACACTTACATCACCGTCCAGTACGATCGGCGTATCGTCAGTGGTCAGATTATCCACGTATAAGCCGCTGTGGACAGGTCCATCGTCCGGTCCCTGCGTCACAGTCAGCTTACCATAATTCTCTATCCGGTCCGCACAATGGATGCCGCTGCAGCTGCCGGCCTTGCCCGATGCTTTTTTATTCTTCAGTGTTACAGCGGTCTCACCCCCATAACGAACATCCAGTATGTTCGCATATATGGCACTGATCGTGGAATCGGCCGCCAGGTCCAGATTGACTGTCAGCTTACCCCTGACTTCAAAATCTCCCTTCGGCGTATATACTCCGTAACCTGCCGTGTCAAAACAAATATCCGCGCCCTCAGAAATATTTACCAACAACACGCCATCATCGGCCCCCAGACCCACGACCGCCGGATCTGTGGAAGCGAATTTCGCATTTCCCTGCAACTCTATATACGTACCATAGGTTTCATTGTGAAGTTTATCTGTATCCACATACAGAAGGAATTTCCTTCCATCCGCTGTCTTATGGATGCCGTCATCGCCGTCCTTGCCGATAAAGTTCCCGCTGAATTTGACGACCCCACCATCACCATAAGCTTCGATCGTTGCCTTTCCCTGCTTCCCCTCGATCTCCAGATGTTCGGAAGTAAACTCCTCATTCCCGATCCAGATCCCGTAGTGCTCCTCTGCCGCAAATACCTTCAGTTCCGGTAAGGGCACTGTGACCAGGATCATCAGGAAAGTCATGATCAGGCTTAGACAACGTTTCAATTTCTTACTCATTTTCCTGCCTCCTTCTTTTGTGTGATAGAAAACTGCATCTTACTTGAATCATAAAGCTTTTTTCGGCTGTCGGCTACCGCCAAAAGTAGGTATTTTACCTGCTTTTCCATTTTATAATGCCAGGTTTACAAACTCATGAGCCGAATCATGCAAGCATGTTCGTCTCATGAGCTTTTGACCCTGACATCATCATTTCGCTTTTTTCACTTTGATGGTCAGTTTCTTCTCGGCGCCACCCGCAAAGCTCAGCTTCAGCTTCACGCTGCCGCTCTTTGCCTCCAGATCCTGGATATCGATCTCGTTCGGATCCAGTGCGTTTTTCTGTGCCTTGACTTTTTTGAGTTCCACGCCTGCTTCCGAGGGAACGATCGTATGGAACTTTCCGGCTCCGTCTCTATAGCTGCACACCACATTCACGCAGGCCTTCACCTCGCCCGCCGCATCCTTGTTGAGCGTCACAGCCGCGGAACGTACCTTCGGCATCGTCTTCTTCGCCTTTACTTTTGCAAGCGTAAAGCTCACAGGCTCACTCACGCCCTCAAGAACAAGCTTCAGATTGATATCGCCGAGATTCAGTTTTTTCACATTGCGTTCGCCGCTGTAATCGATCAGGATGTTTCCTGCCCCGTCAAGCTCAGCAGTAAACTTCTCTGTCTCACTTGCAACGGAAAGGATCTTTGCTTCCGCCTCCTTAAAGACCGGCTCCACCAGCATCTTCTGCCCGCTCACCACATCATACTTGCTGCGGACCTTCAGGGCCACTGCCTGCCCTACGGCCTTATCGCTGACCTTCACCTTCAGGTTCAGCTTTGCGTTTCCGCCCTTCTGGCTTATGGTCACGGTATAATTTCCGGTCTTGGTCTCGTCTTTTGCCATGAGCTTTAACATACCGCCGGCCGTCAGCTCCGCCACTTCGCTTCCCTTGGTGATCTCGGCAGTCTCCGCGGTCACGGCTGCGCCGTTTAAGCTCACGGGGAATTCAAAATACTGTCCGCTGATCTTTTTGTTAAGGAGTACTACCTTGCGTCCGTCCAGGTCCACGCTCAGTAAATCTTTACTCACTGCCTTTACGCTGAACTTAAGTGCAATGGGACTTTCCCATACGCCCGGCTTATCAATGGTAAGCTTTGCGCCTTTAACTGCTGCCGGGGTCTTAAAGCTCACATAGCCGTCGCTGTCTCCGATTGCGTCGATGCTGCCGTATTTTACGGTCATGCCGCTTAAGTCGCATGCTTCGTAATTGCCGTATTCCGTTTTCGCCAGCACCTGCGTTCTCACCGTTGTCTCCGCGCCGTCTCTGATCGTCACGGATTTTGTGACCAGTTTAAATACCGGCTTTACATACTGCACGGGGATCACATATACCGCCACTCCTGCGCTTCCCAGATCGAACTCGAGCACGGTATTGGCCGGCTTTGCGGCCTGCTTGCGGTTTACTCCGCTTTTCAGCTTCACGCTGATCGTATTTCCGTTCAGCTTTGCATCATAGTATTTTGCCGACTTTGCATTCTTATTCTCCACTTCACTGCCGCTGCTCAAAGCCGCGATCTCGAAGCTGCGCTCATCGGATTCAAAGAGGTTCCACATCTCCTCTTCAGCTGCAGCTTCTCCGGGGCCTGCAAGCACGACTCTCATCGCTTCATTGCCTTCCGCATCCGCGATCCTGGAAGCATCGTCACAGATCCGGCCTCCTGCAGGTTCCACGATCTGTACGTCATCCCCCAGCGTAAACTTATGGGAAGCAGTCACGATGGCAGGATTGTTTTTCTCGGAGGTACTGTCCGCCGTAAGCTTTCCTCCGCTCATATGGAAAGCAGTCGCAACGATCGCCGTAGCGCCGGTTTCGGACTTCACTTCCACCGTTCCGCCGGAGACGGTAAAGTTTCTGCATTGAACCGGGTATGCCTGCCCGCTGTCCCTGATACGCAGGCTGCCTCCGGAAACCACGACATCCTGTGCATCGTTAGAGATCGCTTTAATGCTCATACCGCCTGTCATCTCAATGCTTACATTTCCGCCTGTGACATTGAGCTCGGTATCCAGCATGCCGTTCAACGTGGCATGGTCGCCGACTTCCTTTCCGACGATCTTCAGGCTTCCTCCGCTTACGAGGACACCACCGCCGGCCGTCAGCACATTGCACTTCGTTCTTGTACTGCTCTCAAGCACTGCATTTCCGCTGCGGATCTCCACTCTTCCCGAAGCTTTAAGTACCTCGGTCAGGGCGCCGTCCCCGGAGACATATGCATTTATTCTTCCGCCATCCAGGATAAAGTTCTTCGCATCGATCGCCGTTTTATCACCCTGGGCTGTCAGTTCACCGTCCCGGACCATGATATCCTTCGCGATGATCGCTGTCGTACCATTGGCTGTGACCTTACCACCGTTTACCGTGATATCCGCTGCTTCGATCGCCCTTTTCTCATCCGATGCCGCATTGAGCGTACCGCTGACCTGCAGCGCGCTGTTCTCCGCATAGACACCGTGTGATATTCCTTTTGCCGTCACATCGCCGTTAATGTTCAGCTTTCCTTTTGTATAGATCCCGTACATCGCCTCCTCGTTTTCGAGCTTCACCTTTCCTTCGATCGTCAGCTCATCACCGGAATAGATCTGGGCATCGTATGCATCATGCTTGTTCAGGCCGCTCAGTTCACAGGCATCCCCGGTGAAGGTAAGGGTCCTGCTTTCCGGATCGTAGGAAGCCTTGCCTCCGGTCACGGACGGGATATCTCCCTTATTCTTATCGGTGACCTGCGTTTCACCAAGCCAAAGATCATAGAAGGTGTCCCCTTCGATCCGGGCATGCTTTGCAACTGTTGTTCCATCGCTTTCCACAACGGTCTTTTTATCGCTGCTGAGTTGTCCCTCTTTGGGAAGCGTTATTGCAACGCCTTCCGGAAGCTGAATCTCTTCCTTTGCCGCAAGCGCATACCCATCTCCCTGTGCATCAATTACGCCGGAGTTTAAGATGAGTTTTTTCCCGGCGTCAACAGCCGGTGATGTATCACTCCCCGTTGTCGCAAAGAGCCCTTCTCCCGCTACGGTGATATCACCCTTATCCGTCGATACCGCTGCTGCCACTATACTTTGCGCGTTCAGCCTTTTATTGATCTCGATCGAGCCCTGCTCGCCCATAGCTGCCACAGCCCAGTTCTTTGCGTACACATCGACCTTGCCGTCAAGGATCAGCTTTCCCGTTGTTCCGATCCCAAGCTGTACCTCCGGATAATTAAGCGATATATCCCCTTTGATGGTCAGGTCGCCTTTCGTATAGATCTTTGAAGAGAAACCATCCTCATTGCACAGTCCTTCCACGCCGCTCACGTCGCCGGTAAAGCTCAGGGTATTCGTCATGGAATCGTAGGAAGCTTTGCCGCCGCTCACGGACGGGATCTCTCCCGCATTTTTACTGCTGACCTGCACTCCTCCTACCCACAGATCATAGAAAGTGACTTCCTCGATCCGGGCGTGCTTTGCTTGCGTTGTCCCGTCACTTTCCATCACGGTCGTATTATCCGTGCTGAGTTTTCCGCCTTCGGGAATGGTTATCCCATAGCCAGTTGGGATTTCTATCCCGCCTGTCGCCTTGATCGAATACACATCTCCGCTGGCATCAAGTACGCCGGAGTTTATGATCAGCTTTTTTCCGGTTTCAACAGCAGGTGTTGCTTTATTTGTCGTAGTTGCAAAAAGCCCTTCCCCTGCTACGATGATATCACCTGTTACCGATACCGCGCTTGCTACATAGGTGCTCGCTTCCAGCTTTCCGTTGATCTCAAGCGCCGTGTCAGTCCCTGTAGTGATCACAGCAAAGTTTTTGGCATACACATTGATATCTCCATCAATGACCAGTTTTCCCGTAGTCCCGATCCCAAGCTGCACATCCATATAATTAAGCTGTGCTTTTCCTTTGATGGTCAGGTCGCCTTTCGCATAGATCTTCGAAGCGAAACCATCCTCATTGCACAGGCCTTCCACGCCGTTCACATCACCGGTAAAAGTAAGGGTCGCCGTTGCGGGATCGTAGCTTGCCTTTCCTCCGCTCACGCCCGGGATATCACTTTTATTCGTTTCACTGACGCGTGTATTTCCCAACCACAGATCGTAAAACACACCCAGATGGAAGGATTTGGCCTCGTTCTCCTCTGCGTCCAGGATCTTCTTTCCGTCCGTGCTTACATGTCCGCCCACCGGCTCGACAAAAGTCAGAGAAGGATCGACCGAGATCGAAACGTCTGCATTGATCGCCTGCTTATCACCGGCAGCCGTGATCTCACCGCCGTTTATGCCCGCCATAACAGTTTCTATTCCTACACCATCGCTGCCTGTCGCCACGGCACTGACCACACCACCATAGATCCTGAACTCACTGCCGGCACGGATCGCCTTTCCGTTTGCTCCGGCCGTAAGCGCATTGACTGTCCCGCCGTTTACGGTAAGCGTATCCGTATATATACCATTACCGTATTGTTCCACTGCTTCCGCGCAGAGCTCCGCACCGTCATTTATCTGCACTTTCCAGAAATACACGGCACTGCGCGAATTATTTGTCGTTTTTGCCTGAAGCTTTCCGGAAACACTGAGTGTATCCGCGCTTCCATATACACTGTAGCTTTCCGTAGTCACAGAGATATCGGCGCCGGGCAGGATCTCGATATCCACGTCTTTGGCGGAACAGATACCGTTATGATTCTCCCCCTGTGCTGCCAGAACCGCCTTTCCGCCGATCTTGATGGTTCTCTTTTCTGCCTTTTCTTCTGCATAGATCAGAGCGTACTCGTTTTCAGAAATCTCGTGCTCTCCTTCCACGCCCTCGAAATCCTCGAAGGTAAGCGTAGAGCTGGCATTATCAAAACTTGCCTTTCCCTTTCCCCTTACGTCATTGATCACCGTCTTTTCCGACGTAAACTGCTGGTCTCCTACCCAGACACCATACTCCTCCGCCGCCTGCACCCTCAGTTCCGGGATGGGTACGCTCGCCAGTACCATGACCAGCGCCATCACCAGTCCCAACACACTCCTCTTTCCTTTCCTCATTGTCTGCCTCCTTCCGCGCATTCAAAAGCATGTAAAGCTCCGCCATGCAAAAAATTCCATGGCTATTTTACTATACACCAGATGCTTGATTCTTTCAACGAAGAAGCGCAAAATCGACACCAGATGCAAAAAACAGCAAAAAAGGTCAAGGATGTCCAAAAACAGGTCCGTCCTCCCGGTTCTCCCATTGATTCTCAAAATCGAAAAAACCGCGAGGTCCGTCCCCGCGGCTCCTCACATTTCCGCAACGCCCGTAGCGCCAACCAAAAAAAGAGCTGCCACACAAATTAGTGCGACAGCTCCTTCTGAACAGCTGAATACTTACGGAACTCTGTCCGTTTTACTCGGCTTCTTCCTCACCCTCTGCTGCTGCTTTCTGATAGAGGAATTTCACCTTCTTCGTACCGCTGAGGGATCCGTCCTTATCGGCCTTGATGATGATGGTTCCGATCTTGCCGTCCTTTGCCTTGGATACGGTAATGGTATAGCCTTCCTTCACTTCCGCACCAAAAGCTTTCAGTACTACGGCATTGCTGAGATCGGCACCCTTCGCCAGCTCGTCTGCCTCACCCTCGATGATCAGGGCATATTTCTTCAGATCCGCTCTGGGCGCATTCTTTACGGTACCTACCACCTTACCTTCAAGCTTCACCTCGTTCTCGCTTGTCTTGGCACTCTTGGGAACCAGACTTACTGCGGTGGATTTCAGCTTCACCTTTACGATGGAGAAGCTCCTGGTCACGGTCTTCTTTGCATCCTTGACATTATCTGCCCATGCAACCCTCGGATATTCGGAAACCTTTCTGTTTGCAGCCTGTGCCTCTTCCACGGTGATGAGCCTGATGACCACCTGCGGCCTGGAGCTCTTATCGGATACCTTTGTAAAGTCTCCCGTTCCCTTTTCGATCGTGTAGTCGATGCCCCTGGTCAGCACAACGCCTCCGGCCTTTACAACAATAGGCATATCCTCCAGTTTGATCTCGGAACCGGTATAAGCCTGATCACGGATCCCGGAAACGCTTAAGCTCTTCACCTTCTTGGGCGCGATCTCAAAAGTCCTGTATGCGGAACCGGTGTAGCTCTTCTTGCCGACGATCGTCACTCTTGCGGTACCGATGCCCACATTGTTGGAGTAAACCACTTTATAATCGGATGTCTTCAGTGTCACTTCATTACCTTCGGCATCTTTCACAACAACGCTCTTTACCTTCGGCTTAACGGCCTTGCCGGTATACTGGGCGCTCTCAGCCTTCAGAGTGATGGTGGTGTTATCCTGGCTCAGGCATACAGGATTCTCTTTCGCGGGTACCACATCGAAGGTCACACTCTTCCTGGTATAGCCGGCATAGTTACCCTTACCATAGTAGCAAGCCGTTACGGTAGTGGGACTGTTAGGAGCTTCTGCAAAGAGATCGTCCAGGTTATCCTTGTCGTTGAACTTAACCGAGAAGTCCCTGCCGTTCACAAGCTGATTGTTGCTGCTGTCCTTCATGTTAAGATAAGGCATAACAACGCTGTTCATGTTGCTGCTGTAAGTCAGGTTCGGGATCTCTTCCGGAACAAAACCGGCGATATCCTTCGGTGTAATCTCGAACTCCCGGGTATTCTTACCGGCATAGAGACCGATACCCTGCACGGTAACGGTAGCAAAGCCGACCTCTACGTTATCCTGATAGCTTACACTGTAATCCACATCCTTCTTCAGGGAGATGTACTTGCCGGTCTCGGGATTGTAAGCCTTGACCGTCGTCTTGGGCTCGATCGCCTTACCGGTGCATTCCGCGGTATATACGGTCTGATCACCGTCTTTGGACGCCTTGATGCCTGCGCCGGACAATGCGATCTCGGAATAGCAGAGCGTTACTTCGTTGGAATCGGAATAGATATCGCAGGCATTTACCCGGTTGGTCACCTTGATCCATACATATGCGTTTCTGGTCCACTTGGTATCGAAGTCACCGTCGGTGTTGAAGCAAATATAACCCTCTTCCCAGTCCTCATCATCACTGCAGGCTACATAGTAAGCCTGCCCGTCATCGCCTTCGGGGCAGTAGTAGATCTCGGTGTAGAGCAGGTCTTTGGCGTTTTCGCTCTCATCGTCATAAGCCACTTCCCATTCTACTTCAGCATACTCGGAATTCACATCGGCGTAGAGCAGATATCCCTCCGGAGTCTTTTCAAAATCGGTTCCCTCAAAATACGCATCAGCGGACATCTTCCAGAGATATTTCGGCTCGGAAGCCTTGACCACATCTTCAATGGTGCCGTTTGCGATTGCGAAATCGGCAGTCCCTTCGGGATACTCCGCATCAAAATGGAAGTGCTTTTCCTTCGGGATGGGATCTTTAAGATCACCGTTGCTGGGATTGTAGAAGCTGCCCCAGAACTCTACCGCTGCAGGCTGTCCGTCCACCGGTGAAGTGATGATCCTGCCGTCCTTATCCAGGGCCGCAAAGGTATAGACATTCTTCTTATTTGCATCACTCTTGTAAACATCATCCAGTACTTCGATGAACTCCAGATCGCCGTCATAAGAGAAGAGCGGCGCCATATCGTTCACGGTTACGGAACCGTTCCCGGCACGATCCAGCCAGCCGTCTACCTCTACCATACGGGAGTCGCCCCAGCGGCAGTCATCATCATAGTAGAAATCATCCTCATCCGCGAAGAGTGTGTAGTCGCCTTCTTCCGCAGCGCTCAGGGAATTGCGGAAAACATCCACGTTTGTGACGGTCTCTTCGGAAGTTTCCCCGCCTGCAGCTTCCTTCTTTTCCTTCTTTACAAAGCTCTTGAAGAGCTGATCCCAGATGGGACCGGTGGTCCAGTAGTAACCGTCGCAGCCGGTGAAACCGGAGCCCATCCAGCTGATGGTGGGATACACCTCGCTGCCCGCTGCTTTACCGGTGGCAGGATCCACACCTGCCCAGCAGATGAACTTTTCCTGGGAAAGGCTGTAAGGATGCAGATTCAGATAGATCATGGTACCGAGACCATTTTCATCTGCCTTGCCCTTCATGGATCCGTTGCCCCTGGCGTTAAACTCCTTCGGGGTCATCCAGTACTCATGAGCTCCGCTGTTGCTGGTGATCTCTGCACCGGTCACATAGTTACGTCCCTTGTAGCCGTTGGGAGCATAGTTCACATCGTTGTTCAGGCTGCCGCCGTCATACTCATCACCCACCTGATAGCAATGCGCGATCTCGTGTGCAACCGTAGGGAACATATCCTTATCGGTGTAGGTGATGATATTTGCAGGCTTACCGAAGGTAAAGCCCTGTCCGCCGCCCTGGTCCTGACGATAAGGCACAAACGCAAGGATCAGATCGTAACGGTCCTTACCTTCTTTGTTCTTGGTCTGCAGCTTGCAGACCTCATCCCAGAGGTTCTTCTGGCCGTCGCCCTGAGCCACCACATCATACTTGGGATCGCTGCAGTCCAGCTCCTTGGCCTCCTCAAAGTTCACTTCGGCAATGGGATAGGTATCCAGCAGATAGCTCTTCAGGTCTCCGAGCAGGGAGCTCCAGGGCTTTTCGCTGCCGTCTGCAGCGTAATAATTCATACTGCAGTTGTACGCCTTCTTGCCCTCGGGTGCACCACCTGTATAGCGGGCACTGTAATAGGTGTTGACCGGCACCACCAGAATGTTCAGGGGAACCGTCTCATAGAAATTCACGCCCAGGTTCTGCGCGATCTCCTTATCTCCATCCTTGATATGGAAATTATAGGTTCCCTTATCCGGACCGTTGGCAAAGCTTGCGGTCGCATACCAGCCGTCAAGCTCGCAGAACTTGGTGTAAGCGCGCTTCACGCTGAAGTTGTCGCCGTTTGCGCTGAGCTCGGCATTGTCCGCCTCCTGCCCGTTTGTTACGGCCCTGGCTTCCATCTTGTAATTCTTAACCGCTTCCTTGGCCTGATCCTCGGTCATGGAATCCGATCCGGGGATCTTGATCATGATAACGGTCTGCTTCTTTGCAACAAAATCGTTGATATAGCTTTCCTGTCCGTCGTTGAGACCCGGATGCAGGCTCAGCCCCTGGTTGATCTCAACCCTTTCCATGCTGCTCTCGCCCTCGCCGACTGCTTCTTCCTCCCCGGCGCTCCCGATGGCAGGCTCATCTTCGCTGTTCTCATCATTGAGGACGATCTCTTCATTTCCGCTGTTCTCATCGCTGAGACCGTTCTCATCATTGATGCCGGTCTCACCGCTTTCACTGATGTCATCTTTCTCACTGATGACATCATCGATGCTGACCTCATCTTCTTCCGGAGCATACGCTGCGGTGTTCTGCATTCCGGCTGCGGCATACGACGTAAATGGCGTCGACGTAAATACCATAGCCAGACCGAGCCCCATTCCCAGAACCCTGGAAAAAGCGCTCTTTCCGAATAACTGCTTTTTCTTCATGTTTACCCCTCCAATTTGGTATTTTGATATTTCCTGCGATCCTTTTGACCACGATTTTTTATTATACCTGCAGATCCTATACAAAGCAAGACCGCATAAAGATCACAACATAAGCGAAAAAAACCACGAGCTCCGTCCCGCGGTTTTTTCGATGAAGACAAAAGGGCCGTCCCCCTGTCTTCACCCCTGTCTTTACCTGTCTTTATTTCCTCCGGTAGGTCTTCGAGTAGGCATATATCATGATCAGGCAGCTGACGGCACTTATGATGAGGACATAAAAGACGCTTTCGCCGATCTGCAGCTCATTGCCGAACATCTTTGCATGGAATGAAAAACTCTCATTCAGCATTTTGCTGAGCATCCCGTGATCCATCCCGCCGATCGAGGCTTCGAAGCTTTCCATCACGCCGCTCATCAGGGTATTCCTGACCGCCACCGTCACATGCGTTGCGGGGAAGAGATTGCAGAAGGTCTGCACGCCCTCCGAAAACTGCGAGATCGGGATAAAGGCACCGATCACGAAGCCGGCGGCCGCCGAGAGCATCCCGAAGAAGGCGCTCGCGCTCTGCGCGGTCTTAAAGAAGATCATGATCGTCATAAAGATCCCTGTCGCCGATACCGAGCCGAGGATCACGATCCCGTAGGCTTTCAGCAGCTCCGCCGCGCCGAGCAGCAGGCCGCCGTTCACGCTCAGTATGATGATCCCCAGCGTAAGCAGTGCACCGGTCATAACGCATGCAGAGATCGCTGCGGCTGTATAATAGGAAAGGATGATCTGCCATCTCTTTACCGGCGTAGCGCTGATATCATAATCGATCCTGTTTTCCCGGTCCTTGACGATGGTCGTCAGGCAGGAATAGGGCACCGTGATCATCGCGCTGCCCATCATCCCGGTCAGAAGGATGATGTTCACAAAGAGGCTGATATCCTCACTCCGTATCAGGGAGGAAAGCTCCCCGGCCTCTGCCAGCGCCGAATCCAGCGAAGCCTCAAAAGTCCCTTTCAGGAAGAGCAGATACAGTACCAGAACGATCAGTGACGTGAGCAGCGAAAACACGATCGCCGGCTTGTCCTTAAAGTAGATCAGTAGATTTCTTTTTGTTAATCCCATGAATTTTTTCATAACTCTGCCATCTCCCTTCCCGTCAGATTCAGAAACACATCGTCCATGCTGCCTTTGATCACTTCATAATCCGTGATCCGCTCCCTGTAGCGGTAGAGCAGCTCCGTGATATTGTCCTTAAAGCGCACATTGTAATGATCCGAATCGTAGCTGTGTTCCATCCCTTTAAGGAGCTCTTCGTTCTCCCCGTCCTGCTTCGTATACCAGACCAGCCGCGAACTGGCATGGGCGTTTTTCAGTTCCGCCGGCGTCCCGCTCGCTATGACCTTCCCCTTATCCAGGATCACCACGCGGTCCGCATCCTTTGTCTCTTCCATATAATGCGTTGTCAGGAAGATCGTCATATTCTTTTCCCGCCTCAGGTAATCGATATGGTCCCAGACGATCCTGCGGGATTTCGGATCCAGTCCGGTAGTCGGCTCATCCAGGAAGAGTATCCGCGGATCGTTGATCAGCGCCCTTGTGATATCCACTCTTCTTCGCTGTCCGCCGGAGAGGTTTTCGTATCTCCTATTCCAGATCTCATCCAGTTCAAAGCTCTCACGGAAACCCTTAAGCCTCTCATCGACCTGCTTTTTGGAAAGCCCGTAATACGCGCCCCTCGTATAGATGTTTTCCTTCACCGTGAGCTTGTCATCCAGGACGGAATTCTGAAAAACGATCCCGATCAGGCTGCGGATCGCATCATCCTCTTCGCCGAGCCTGTGTCCCATCAGAGAGACCTCTCCGCCCGTCTTCTGCAAAATGGTGCAGAGGATATTGATCGTTGTGGACTTGCCTGCTCCGTTCTCACCGAGGAAAGCAAAAAGCTCACCTTCCCCGACGCTGAACGAGATCCCGTCCACTGCCCTGTGCTCTTTGTAATCTTTGATCAGCTCCCGAACTTCTATCGCATTCATTTTTTTCATCCTTTCCTTTTCCTGTATTGCTCCTTACAAACGCATCATAGCTTCGGGCGCAAAAAAAGAAAAGAGCAGCTCTACCAACATGCATATCCATGCTACCAAGTTGCACTTTTCGTATCTTTTTTCTCTTTCCGCAGTTCTCCGGAAAGCTCTTATTCCTCGTCCCGGAGGTCCTCCAGGGCTTTATTGATCCTGTTTTCGTCTTTCCTGATAAGCCAGTAGGTAGCCACCCAGACAAAGACATAGATCACGACGTACATGACCACGATCGCAAGATAAGCCCGCAGCGTGGAATACCAGCCGAAAAGCCGGCCGCACAGGCTCACCACGCCGAGTATCGCAAAGAAATGGAGCACGAGCTTCAGCTTAAAGCCGAGCTTTTCCGTGCCTTCCTCCTCCAGAAAGATCACCGATGGAAGGGAACAGAGAAAGCCCGTAAAGATGATCGCGAAGGGCGTATACCAGGGCCAGATGATCTGCGTATCATCAAAGAATACGGCATAGAGCAGTGCCTGTACTCCCAGCCCGAACAGTATGCCGGTGGATATCATCAAGGTCTGATTGAATATGAGTTTGATCCTGTTCATCTATACGCCCAGCTTTCTTTTCAGATCCTTTACATAGCTCCTGGAGATCATGATCTTTTCGCCGTTTAAAAGCTCCGCGGTCATCCTGCCGTTCAGCTCCGACTTCACCGAGCGGATCTTACGGATGTTTACCACCATGGATTTGGAAACCCGCAGGAAGCCCGCGCTCAAAAGTTCTTCCAGTTCATACAGCCTGTACTTCGTCTCGTAGCAGGCTTCTTTGGTATAAACATAAGTACGCTTGTCGATGGATTCCGTATAATAGATCAGGTTCGTGCCGAGCATGTAGCTTTCTCCCGGGTTTCTCTCTTCATCTGCCCGGCTTACCGCTATGCTCCTGCAGTTGTTTTCGAGCAGATCCACTGCGCTCCGGATCTCCTCGCTCACCTCCACGACCCGTATATGCGCCCTTTCTTCCTCCGGGCTTGTTACCTTTTCAAGTATCACCTTCATCTGCGATCCGCTCCTGCGGGGGGCTGATCAAGGATCTGCGCCGCAAGCTCCTCCGCGCTTTCCGCAAAAGCTTCCGCGCCGCATTCTTCCAGAAACTTCCTGTCACGAAAGCCCCAGAGCACCGTGATCATCTTCAGCCCGGCATTTGCGGCTGTTGCCAGATCCACATCCGAATCTCCGACGTATAAAGCCTCCTGCTTTTCCACTCCCAGTTCTTTTAAGGCAAGCTCCACCAGATCGGCCGCCGGCTTTCGCGGGATCCCCTCCCTCGCGCCGATACTCACGTCAAAAAGGCCGTCAAAGTAGGCTTTTACAAGCGCTCTGACATTGGCGTCGCTCTTGTTCGATACGACCGCGGTCCTGATCCCGGCTTTCTTCAGCTTCGCAAGAAGCTCAAGGATCCCCTCGTAAGCCCTGGTCTTATCGGCGCAGTGCAGCGGGTAATAGCGTTTATGCTCCTCAAGGACGGCTGCCTCCTGTTCCTCGGGAGTCCCATCCGGAACACTCAGCCGGATCAGCCGGATCATCCCGTTTCCGAGAAAAGCCCGGATCTCCTCGCGTTTTCTTGCCGGAAAACCAAAGGCAGCCAGGGAATGATTTACGCTGTCCGCCAGATCATCCAGCGTATCCAGGATCGTACCGTCCATATCAAATATGATCGCCTTGTAACCTGTTTTCATGAATCCCATCATACTATTCCCACCGGACAAAAGCAATCCGTATCTTTTTTCTGAAAATGTATTGACATATGTAAAACACAGCGTTATGATTGTGTATATCCGATATATACATTATGCACGTTTCTGTTACGGAGGTCGCCGATGGATTACGAAAATGCTATCGAGATAAACAATCTCACCAAAAGATATGACGGATTTACCCTGGACAACATAAGCTTTTCGGTCCCCAAAGGAAGCATCATGGGCTTTATCGGACAGAACGGTGCCGGCAAGACCACCACCATCAACTCCCTTTTAGGCATCGTAAATCCCGACGGCGGGGAGATAAAGCTTCTGGGCCTGGACGTAAAAGAGCATGGCGACGAGGCCAAAAAAGAGGTGGCGGCGATCTTTGACCTGCTCCCCTTCAACGACGATCTGAACGCGACCCAGATCAGCCGCATGCTCCGCGGACTGTGGAAGGAATGGAACGACGAGACCTTCCGGAACTATCTGGAACGTTTCCGGCTTCCTTCCAAAAAGAAGGTGGGGGATTTTTCCAAAGGCATGAAGATGAAGCTGCAGATCGCTGCTGCCCTCTCCCACAACGCGAAACTCCTGATCATGGATGAAGCCACCACCGGTCTGGATCCCGTGGTAAGGAACGAGATCCTGGATATCTTCCTGGAATACATGCAGGACGGGGAGCGTTCGATCCTCATGAGTTCCCATATCACCAGCGACCTGGAACATATCGCGGATATGGTCACCTTTATCGATAAGGGCCGCCTCCTCCTCAGCGGCTACAAGGATGAGATCCTGGATTCCTACGGCATGGTCAAATGCGGGAAGTCCGATTTTTCCGAATTCAGCAGGGAAGATTATATCGCAGCCCGGGTGACGGATTTCGGTGCCCAGCTCCTGGTCCCGGACCGTGCGGCTGCCGAAAAAAAATATTCCGGCGTGATGATCGAAAAGACCTCGCTGGAAGAGATCATGCTCTATTACGTGAACCGCGAGCGGGAAAGCTTCAGATAAGGAGGTGACGTATGAAACAACTGATCCGTCGAGACCTCTGGCTCTGCCGGAAAGCCATCGCCCCCTATCTGGTGATCATTTCCATATTCCTGCTGCTTGCTTCCATGGTGATACTGTCCGCCCGTTTCGGCAATATCGCAAAATATTCAGGCGGCAGTGCGGAAAGCGTCCTGGATTCCCTGGAATACATAGGCCTTTTTGCCGGCATCCTGCTCTTGTGCTCCATAGAGACCGTATCAAGCCTCAATATATCCGATCATCTGGGAGGCTGGTACAATTATCTTAAGGCTTCCGGGATGAAGAGCAGCCGGATCGTCGGCCAGAAGTATCTCGACGTCGCACTGCTTCTTTGTATATCCTGGCTTAGCGGCCTGGTCACCAACGCTTTTCTGGGACTGCTGGCCGGCAGGGCGGCTGCGGATATGGGACTGATGAGCGTTGTCATGGGCGTGATGCTCATCTATCTGGAATACAATATCATGCTCGGCTTTGTCACAAAGGGAAAAAGGAACGATCTTTTGATGATCCTTCCCCTGATTCTCATTACGGGGATCGTGTTCATCGTTTTCGGATTTGCCTTCGGGCATAAAGATTTTTTAGATATTCTGATTGAAAAGATCAAAAATTTTATCGCCGATCGCCCGCTTTTATACGGCATTACGCTGGCCGCGGTGGTATTCTTTTCGATCCTGAATTATCTTCTCTCCCTGCACTTTTTTAACAAAGAAAAACGGATAAAACTTAAAGAAACGGACCGGCCCGCCATGGCCGGGAATCAAAATACCATGGGAAAGGAGGCGGAAAAATGCGAGGTCTGATGTACCGTGACATGAAATATATCCTGTATCGGCAATTCCTTCTTTACCTGTATTTTGTCGGGATCTATCTGCTCACCACCTTTCTGTTCAAGCAGTTCGCAACGGAGGACGCACATAAGCTTTTCCCTCTTCTGGTGGCAATGATCGGGATCATCGTTTTCATGATGATGCAGATGCTCCCGGGGCAGCTGATGAAAACGGAAGAAAAAAAGGAATGGAAATACTACCTGATCGCCTCCGGCCTGGGAGTCAAAAAGATCGTGGCCGAGCGCTACCTTATGACCTTTCTGATGAATTTCTGGTGCTATGTATTCAGCTATCTGATGATGCTGATCCTGTTTCCGCTTGCGGACAGCAGTACCGCTGCACAGCTCTTTTCCCTGGCAAACATGGTATATCTGGGAATGCTGGGCTTTAACCTGTTCATACAGTCTTTCGAACTGCCTCTGGCATACCGCTACGGAGGCGCGCAGTCCGATAAGATGCGGGTGGCGATCTGGCTGATCCTGCTGCTTCCCATAGCCATATATCTCCTTTTCGGGGATATTGACTGGCTGCTGGGGGAGAACGGTTTTTACTATCGCTACCAGGAATACATACACGATCCGGAAACCCTGACCGAAGCTGCCGGTTCCTATATGCAGAACCTGTCGCGGATCGCTGTCTTTGTCTTCACGCTGATCCCGCATTTACTGGTACTCTGCTATTATCTGTCCTATAAAATATCCTGTAAAGTCTACGTAAAGGGGGTGAAGGATAATGGATTCCGTGAAGCAGCCTAGCACCGCGGTCTCCGGAAGCAGGCTTTCCGGAAAACAAAAGGATCTTATGCAGATCCTGCTCTTCGTTGCCATCGCCTATAGTCTGATGTTCATCTTCGGCCCGCTGGCCTATTCACAGACCGCCGGGGCGGATATGAAGAAGCAGATCTTCTACCATCTGGCAGCCTTCTCCCCGGCCATCGCCTGCGTGATCGTACGTTACGCTTTTGGGGAAGGCTTTAAGGATGATATACTGTTTCCGAAGTTTGGCGGACATAAAAAAGCATACCTGCTGTCCGTCGCGCTGCCGCTGCTCTTTGGCTTGGTGGCCTGTGTGCTGGTGACCATTGTACTGGGCGCCGGCTTCAGCTTCAAATCCGAGGGGGGTGCGGCGGATGCGCTGCTTAATAACATGCTGATGTCGGCACAGTTTTATTATGCCGCCTTCATCCTGGTGGGAGAAGAATTCGGCTGGAGGGCCTTCCTTTATGATAAGCTGGAAAAGCACTGCGGGCTCCACGCTTCCCTTATCATCGGCGGCATCCTGTGGGGCGTGTGGCACCTGCCGCCCCTGGTCTGTTCAGGGCTTAACTTCGGCACCGATGCCCCCGGCTTTCCCGTCACCAATGTGGCGCTGATGTGCGTATTCTGCATCCTTGCAGGGGCCATGATGCAGCTGCTGCGCAAAATGTCGGATTCCGTCATCGCCCCGCTGATCGCCCATGCCGTGATCGATACGGTCTGCAACACGCTGATCAGCCTGTTTCTCAATGAAGAACTGGCGGAAGGAAAGCAGTTTACCATCGGCTTATGCCTGGTGGCCGCGATCATGATCGTCGGCATCCCCTGCTGGATAATTCTCGGAAGGAGGAAATCAATCCCCCCGGTTGATTAAATAAATATGGATATCATCATCTCAAATGCAAGTAACGATCCGATCTATCTGCAGATCGTGAACCAGATCAAGGCCATGATCATGAACGGAGAGCTTTCCCCCGGGGACGCTCTCCCTTCCATGCGTAATATGGCGATGCAGATGAGGATCAGCCTTATCACGACCAAGCGCGCCTATGAAGAACTGGAACGCGACGGTTTCATCGAATCCTATACCGGCAAGGGAAGCTTTGTAAAAGCACAGAATATGGAACTGATGCGTGAAGAAAACCTGAAGCAGATCGAAGACCTGCTTTCGCAGGCGGTACAGAAAGCCCATACCTCCGGCGTTTCCCTGGAAGAGCTTACCCAGCTCCTGAAAGAATTCTATACCGACTGAGCCTTTATATCTCTCAGCACGGATTGCAGACGCTTTCTCTCAGCGCAATCGCAAAACCGTATACAGCCCCGCATTTTTCAGCGTAACGATGCTGTTCCCTCCTTCATTCCGCAATACCGCCTCCGCGGGTGCTATCCCCTCGGGAGTATAGACCGTGATCTCCTCCCGGCCGCCGCGTATCGTGAGCGTCAGCTCATCCGCGGGCAGGACACGGTCCGCCGCCTCATCGTATCTGTAATTCAACAGATGAACGTAAACTGCGCCTTCCCGTTCGTAATGCTGAATGCCGATATTTTCCGCATCGCAGAGCACCGGGGCGATATCCGCATACAGCTCTTCAAACGCCCTCAGAAAACGCGGCATGTATTCTTCTTTCTTTTCCGAAAGCGGAACAAAGACCGCGTTCCCGCTCTGTTTCAATTCCTCTGCAAGGCTGCTGCCAACGGCGATACGCCCCGCTGCCAGTACACGGCCGCCGTTCTCCGCGTATTTTTTCAATATCTCCTGCTGCCGCTCTGTGATCCGGTAACAATCCGGCAGCACCAGGAGCGGATAGTCCTTGATCAATTCCGGTGAAAAATCATCTTCACGCAATTCCCCGTCCGGCATCATCACAACATCGTATTGAACATTCCGATCGCTGAGCGCGCGGATGACATCCCAGAAAGGCACCGGTTTGAGCTCCGGATCCAGCCATTCGCTTGCCGTCGCATCCAGCAGGGAGCCGTAAGCATCCTGCATGCCGTTTGCACCGCTGCCCTTATTGGAATCGCGCCAGTAATAGCTGCCATAGGAATACAGCACGGCCGCGCCTTTCGACGGGGTCTGCGGGAAACATTCCTCATGCTCATACAGAAAATCCTGTATCGTCTTCGTCAGCCACTTCGGCGCCCAGAACGCATCCCTGATGGTATTGCCCATCCAGCTTCCGTAGGGCACGGACATGCTGCAGCCGTACATCGAAGCTTCCAGCAGAAAGATCCGGTACAGATCGTATCCGTGTCCGCGCTCCAGCATTTCCGTCAGTCCGGGAATGATACCACCGTAGGGATTTTCCGCTATGATCACGCTTTTTCCGCGTGCAAAACCGGCACAGTAGCGGTAATAATAGGGCTGTTTGAATAAAGTATGCTCCATCTCGGTTATGACAAGATCCACTTTATTCTCGATCGGATAATACGCCGGCTGCATGTTATAAAAATTCCCGGAGATCAGCAGCTCTCTTCCGTATTTTTCCTTCGCATAAGCTCTGGCATGATCCGCCAGCTCGGAAAAATAGCGGCGCACCTGCCTCAGCTGGAATTCCCAATAGTCCCGGTAAAACGGCGCATTTTCCGGAAAGCTCTGGTCATTTGCCTTCAGGTATTCCCCGTAATCAAACGTCTCCGTGTCGATCCCGTCCCACTCCGGCCCCAGCAGTCCTTTACTTTTCCTTTCCTTTATATAGGCCGTAAACTGTTTCATACAGCTTTTGCAGAAGCATCCGCCCGAGCTGATCGCTGTCATAGGCAGTTCACACTCATCCAGCTGTATTCCCGGAACTCCCGCATCGATCTGCAGTTCTATGATCTTTTTCAGATACCCCCGCCACACGGGATTGTTGCGGCACATCTGATAGCACTGCTCCCGGTGCCCCTTGATCTCCACCCAGCGGGCGTGTACCGGTGCTCCGAAGCGGTCGCGGATGCAGCATTCCTCCCACAGATCCGTCACGATATTGCCGTCCTCGTCCCTGATGCCGTCGGGGTAATGATCCTTAAGTCCGGTAGGAAACGCACCCGGATACCTGTCCATGCTGAACTCGCGAAGACCGTACCAGCCGGCGTCCTCCGCCTCTTCCGCCCGGCGGTTCATCCGTAGCAGCTTTCCTTCATTATCAAACTGTGCGGGATATTCCCAGCCCTGCACTTCAAATACGATGCCGAACAGCCGTATCCCTCTTTTATTGCATTCGGCCACGAACTCGCTGTCATTCATAAAACCGTAGATCTGCATCCGCGGATCGACCGCGCCGAACGCTTCATGATGAAGATAAGGCAGGCTGATGCTGCCGCCCCCCATTCCGGCCCAGACCAGGACGTCCGCATGATAATCCTCCAGATCCTCCAGCATACGCATGTTCCGCATCGGAAGACTCGGATGATAACAGTATTCACCCTTATACCAGCCATCGAAATAAACAGCTCTCTCCATGCTTTCCTCCCGAAATAAACTGATTTTATCCATTTACGAGTTTCCTGCCCCCGCTCCATAAGGAGCCTGAGGCTGCGTATCCTTTCCGCCGCTTCCGTGCGAAAAAAAATACAGGATCCCCTGTCTTTTTTAATAACATCTCCGCTGCCCTTTTGCAAGTGCCGATAATTATGATAGAATAGAAATTCAGAACAATGAATAAGGATATAAAAAAATACAACCGTACAAAAACAGCCTGTTATCTGGGCTTTATCACGCAGGCCATAACAGCCAATTTCCTGCCGCTTCTGTTTCTGTACTTTCACAGGGAATACGCCATATCTCTGGAACGTCTGGCACTGATATCCGCAGTCTTTTTTATCACGCAGCTGATCGTGGACCTTCTGTGCGTAAAGCTGGCCGACCGGATCGGCTACCGGAAAAGCATTATCGCCGCCGAGATCCTGGCGGGCTGCGGGCTGATCCTGCTCTCGTTTTTGCCGGATGTCCTGCCGGACCGCTATGCGGGTATCCTGATCTGCACGATCCTGTATGCCGTGGGCAGCGGGCTGATCGAGGTGCTGTGCAGCCCTATCATCGAGGCCTGTCCCTTCGAAAACAAAGCGGGCATGATGAGCCTTCTGCATTCTTTCTATTGCTGGGGCTCGGTGGGCGTCATCCTGATCTCGACACTGTTTTTCCGGCTGGCCGGCATCCGGAATTGGCGCATCATGGCCATCCTCTGGGCGCTGGTTCCCCTGTATAATGTGATCAACTTTGCCGTATGCCCCATCCTTCCCATACGTGAAGAAGGCAGCGCGGGTATGACGCTCTCACAGCTTCTGCGGAAAAGGATCTTCTGGCTCTTCACCGTCCTGATGATCTGCGCCGGTGCCTGCGAGATCGCTATGGCGCAATGGGCTTCCACCTTTGTGGAATCCTCTCTCCATGTGTCGAAGACGGTCGGCGATCTGGCCGGCCCCTGTCTTTTCGCCGTCTTTATGGGCATCAGCCGGCTGCTCTACAGTAAGTATGGGGAAAAATGGGATCTGACCGTCTATATGATCCTCTCCGGTTTTCTGTGCCTGTGCAGCTACCTGCTGGCGTCGCTTTCCGGCCTGAGCGTCCTCGGACTGGCCGGCTGCGTGCTCTGCGGTTTTTCCGTCGGTATCATGTGGCCGGGCTCCATCAGCATCTCCTCCAAAAAACTGGAAGGTGCCGGAACGGCACTCTTTGCTTTTCTGGCGCTTGCGGGAGACTGCGGAGGAGCGCTCGGACCGGCTCTGGTGGGCACGGTATCCCAGCGCTGCTCGGACGACCTGCGTATGGGCATCCTTGCCGGAACCCTTTTCCCCGTGATCCTGATCCTCTGTGCCGTGATACTGAAGCTCCGGAAAAAATAACGGAGACTTCTTTTCCACGTGATCCGGGAACTTCGTTTTTATCTCTGGGCGCTCAGCAGACGACATCGCAGAAGAGCTTAAAATCGATCACGACATCCCCGTATATCAGGCGATAATCCCCGGTATATTCCGGGCTGTCAAATATGCGGTAACGCAGCGTCAGGAAATTTGCCAGAACCCTCTGACCTGCCCCGATGACAAACGTCCCGTCTTCGTCCGCAAGTGGGAGCTCAACTCCGTTCAGATCATCATACATAACGATCAGCGGCATATCCTGTACATGTACGTCTCCGTATTTCAGATTCATATCATCTTCGATGTCCGTATATTTTCCGTCGATGAGCCTCTGCAGACGATATTCACCGCCTATGGAAACATCTTTGCTTCCTTTATTCGTGATGTAAACACTTATATAATTGCCGTAATCCACGAGCTCATAACTGATATCATCAGCATCCACCTCATAGGATTCCCCGGGAATCCGGTCAAGCCTTAACCAGTAAGAGTATTCGATCCCCATTTCCGGCTCACCGGAGGAGGCCTGCGGCGTCGGCGTCGGATCAGCATCTCCTCCGCTCTGCCCGTCGCCGCTCCCGTTCAGATAACGATCCCCGTATGTCGTTTGGTCCCTGGCACATTCATCCAGCAGATCCGACCATTGTTTTGTATAGTCATCCTGTACCAGTTTATATAAGTGACCGAAATAACTGTTAAACCCATCCCCGCCCCTTAATTCATAACCGCCGATCTCGATCTCATTCTCACCGCTGTCATAAAGAACGATATATCTTCTTACCCCGTCCGTCATGTCATCTTCTTCACCGATATCCATCGACCAGACTTTTTCCGGCGAGAAAACCTCCCTGATCTTTTCCATCTTTTCATCGGACAGTTTTTCTCTTCCGAGCTCCGTGTTAAAATACTGCACGATCAGCGTTCCGTCATTTTTCAGGGTATAATGCAGGGATTCATAGAACCAGGGCTCGTAGATCCGGAGCGAAAACATCGTATCCCTGCTGAATTCGGGAGTATCCTGTTTAATCATCACCGGATCAGTCCCCGCCTGCTGAGAGATCACCCGCCCGGCACTGCCCTTGATCCCAAGCGTAACCAAAAATATACACAGCGACAGGACACAGGTGATGATCGGGATCACCTTTTTCTTTCCCCTGATAAAAAAGCATGCGATCAAAGCCAGAAGCCCCAGGACAGGCAGCAGCATCCAGGCCGGGCTGGAAAAGATACTGTTCAGCGTTTTTGCCGTACTTACACTCATGATCCACCTCCTGATACGATATCATAGAATATACGAAAAGCATGACATGATTTTATGGCATGATCGTATGCAGGGGCGAAAAAAAGCGTTACGAAAACGCCGCATCTTTTCGGGCAGACAAAAAACGTGCGGCATGGATGATCTGCCGCACGTCATCATCGGTATCAGGAAGTCCTGATCTCCCGTTGTCGGACTCCCGCTCAGTTGATCGTTTTCTCCAGTCTGCCCAGCATGGACTCTTTATCAACATAGAACAGCGAGGAAAGGGCGTCGCCCGAAAGGTTCATGGTCTCCTCATTCAGTTTTTTCTCATATTCCTCGGCGCTCACTTCCTGATCGTTCCAGAACCACTTCATATGCTCTTTATCATCGGGCCCCTCGTAACCGTCCAGCACCTCGGTATGCCCGGTCGCATACAGGGTAAGATGCCCGTCATCGAGAAGATACACATAATCGGCCGGATTATTCTCAGGCGCATTATGGGTGTTCTCATAGAGGATACCCATCTGCGGGACATAATACAGATCCCCCCGGTAACCGCCTGCGCTGGCCACACCGTCCGCCAGATCCTCATTCACTTCCGCACCGGCTCTGCTGCGGGTAATGATCTTGTACTCCTTCAGGCCATTCATATTCAGCTCTGTGCTCGAAACAATGATATCCGGGATGTCGTCATTGTCAAAATAGACAAAATTATACTGATCCCATTTGTCCTCCAGGCCGGAAATGATCTGATAATACTGCTCATAAGTGGAGATCAGAAGCTCTTCGTCTTCGCCTTCCTGCTCATCTTCCCCGATCTCGTCCTCTTCCGGAAGCTCCTCATCTTCCGGAACGGTCGTGGGCTCTTCCTTAAGCTCTTCTTTTGCTTCCTCTTTTACTTCTTCTTTTACTTCTTCCTTTTTTTCCGTACCCGCATCCTTTGCCGGCTCCTGTCCGTCTGCTCCCTTACAGCCGCCTAAAACGAGCATGCCGCTCATGATAAGCCCGCCAAGGAGATACTTTGACTTTTTCATAAACTCCTCCTTCTGTTTTGAGATCTATCCATCCCTGTGGATGGAAAACAAGGCATATTATAAAAAGTTGAACCGGAGTTGTCAACATAACAGCTCATATACGGGAAGCCCGCCCCGGCCGTCATACTGCCGGCTCCATATACACGTCTCCTTTCAAGTGTATGCTGTCCTCCGACGGCCGTATCGCACAAAAAGCTTCCCGGCTTTTGAGAGCCGGGAAGCTTTAGATAGGGGGATTAGCTTACGTTACTTTCCTTCTTAATACGGGCTGTCAAATTCCTTTTCTGCTTTTTCTACAGCTTCTTCAAGGCTCATTCCCGCAAAATGCTGTGCCCCGAGAAAACGTCCCGACTTTTTATCGTCCATAAATACGCCGACAACGATCCCCGGTATCACGCTTTCCGGCGCGTTGGGAGCGTTCGGTCCTCCGAGATCCGTTCTGCACCAGCCGGGATCCGTAAGATTGATCATCACATCCGTTCCCTGTACCGTCTTTCCCAGATCGATCGTTACCTTGTCCAACGCAGCCTTGCTTGCCGAATAGCCGGCCTGCTCCGGCTCCAGGCGTATCCCGCTTGTCGTATTCAGGATACGGCCGAAGCCGCGCCCGATCATCTTCGGCATGAAATGATAGCAGATCATCATCGGCGCTATCGTATTTACATTGAAGCTTACAAGATAATCGCTTGCAGGTGTTCCGAAATACTCCGTCCGGTAGGCGATCTGCAGGCCGGCGTTATTCAGCACGATATCGACCGCTACGTTAAGCGCATCGATCTCTGCCAGCATCTTTTTCACGGCCGAAAGATCATTGAGGTCCGCTTCCACCGCAAAGGCCTCCACGCCATCCGCCTTCACCTCTTCAAATACCTTTTTCGTATGCTCAAGGCTTCTGCTGTGAAGGATGAGATTGCAGCCCTGCTTTGCCATAAACCTTGCCGTAAGGTATCCGATCCCTCTTGCCGCACCGGTGATAAGCGCCCATCTTCCTTTTACATCCGTCATCCCTGTACCCTCCATATCGTTTTATTAAACGATACTATACCGGCGGGCGCTTTCTTTCTTCTCAAAATCCGCAACATCTTCCATCATGTTTTGACTCTCAGCTGTCATCTTCTTTATCAAGCTTTGCCTTCGATACCAGAGAGATCTTTGCATAAAAGCTTCCGGCCTCTGTCCCGGAGGGGACCGCTTCGGTATAAGCCGTCGCGGCAGGTTTTGTTGCATCGCCGGGTGCATTTTACTTATCCTGTAACATTGGCCTTGTGATATGTACGTTGAAGAATTCGATCAGAGGTCCCATAAAGAAGGCCGTGATGATCGTCCCGACCCCGGCGATCGTAATGACCCGGGATAATTCTCCGCCGGAGAGGATAAACAGCCCCACCCCAAGGGATACGCAGACCAGATCCGTGATGATCCTGACATACTGGAATTTTCCCTTTTTCCAGGTATTGCATATGATCAGGGCGATGGCATCATAGGTTGAAACACCCAGATCGGCTGTCATATAGAACGCGGATCCGAAACAGATGATCACGACGCCCACAATCAGGCAGATCACCCGGACGACCATGGACGGCTCCACAATGAGCTTCTGAAGAAGATCATAGGTAAACTGCGTGATATAGCCTAACAGAAAGAGATTGATGAAGGTCGCGATCCCTATATAATGCCTGTCAAACAGCAGTGCAAAAAGCAGCAGGACCGCGTTGGCGATCACATAGAGTGTTCCGAAATCCACCGGGACCAGTGCATCCAGTCCGGCCATAAAGGACTGGAACGGATCCACTCCCAGCGCGGCGATCTTAAAGATCCCGACACTGACAGCACATATGATCACGCCGAAGAGCGACATGCCTATACGCTTACCAAGATGATCTCTCTTGAACATAATATCCCTCTCTATACCTCATATTGATCGTACAGACTGATACTACATCACAGGAGACGGTCTTGCTTCTCAAAAATTGCAACGGAGAGCATCAGGTTTTGGCTTTAAAGCTCATTTATTTTCGACCGGCTTCGCCGTGATCTTAAAGCCCGCCGTACAGATCCCGCAATATCCGCTGCCTGCTTTGGGCAGGAGGATCACGGCCGCCTTTCCTTTCTTCACGTTATCGGCATAGATCACATCGAAAGCCGCATCGATCTGAGCAGAGTCCAGTACCGCAGCCTTATCCACCATAAGCTTAAGCTTCACATCACTACCGGCATCGAAACGGATCTCACCGCCGGTATATTCCGCTTTATTGATGACCTTCCCGTCCTTCACGAGCTGCAGCTTCGCTTTGCCGATATCCTTAAGGTCCTTTTCCTCCGTCACATTGTATTGCCTGCAGACATCCTTAAAGCTGTAGTTCTTCCCCGGTTTGCTGCTCACGTAAAGCGAAAGCTTCCCGGCGCCGGTCACCGCCTTGCTGGCTTCCTCATAATCCACCGTGTAATCGGAGGAAGGCACAAGGCAGCCGTCCGCGATCACCAGTACCTTCGGCTGATATTTGCCGCTCTTCGTAAAACGCATATCCCCGCAGATGACCCGGATGTTTGCGGCGCTTACGGGCGCCGGCTCTATCGTAAAGGAGCTGTCCCCGTTATACTCTGCCCCCTTATAATTCCCGAGAAAGCGGATGCTGTATCGCGCACCGGCCTTCACGGCGCCGTTGCTGTAGCAGACCTTTTTGTTCCCGCTGTAGCTCAGCTTATAATCCCTGCCCTCCGTAAGGGTAGCGGTATAGCCTCCTATCGCTGCCCGGACCACGGGCTTCGGACACACACCGTCCTTTTGGTAGTAATAATGTTCGCCGGCCTTCAGTTCCGCGCTGATCAGCGCA
Source organism: Lachnospiraceae bacterium (assembly GCA_016282915.1). Taxonomy (GTDB): domain Bacteria; phylum Bacillota; class Clostridia; order Lachnospirales; family Lachnospiraceae; genus NK4A136. The sequence goes on from JAEELW010000023.1 coordinate 34,334, forward strand.
TCCTTTGCCGCTGTGATCTTAAAGCTCTTTGTCACTTTCCCGCTGTGATCCCCGATACCGGTCACGGTAAGCTTTACGCTGCCGGCGTTCACATTATCCGAATAAGTGACCGCATAATCTTTATCCTTCGTAAGAGGATTGCCGCTCTTATCCGTAACGACGAGCTCCGCGGCGTCGAGTTCCTGCGGCTTGCCGTTGTAGGCTTTGCTGATCTTCCCGAGGCTTACGCGGATCGTTCCGTTCTGCAGCGCGGACTGCTCAGCACTCTTCACGTCTTTCGTCACGCTTCCGGTGAAATTGCCGCTGCCGCTGATCAGCAGCTTTCCGTCTTTTTCCTCACAGGTGTAATCCTTTTTGTTCTTCAGCACCGCGCCGTTGTATGCAAGCACGGGCTGCGGCTTCTTCCCCTCCTGATACACGGTATTTCCGACCACGGCATCCGAGATGTCCGCCGGCTCGATCGTGAACTCCAGCACCAGCTTTTTCGTGTAGCTGCCCTTACCGCTGACAGTCGCCTTTGCGGGCGTGCCTTTTTTGTTAACGTTTTTGTTGTTTGAATACTTAACGGTATAATCCACGCCTTCGGTCAGCGTCACTCCGTTGTGGGTGACCATCACTGCGGGCTTTACGGGCTGTCCCGTATATACGGCGCTGTACTTGCCTCCGGAGTTTTTCACGCAGCTGTCGTTGAATATGACGCGCATCCCCATTTCGCACTTTATAAGTGCTTCCGTCGCCGGAGCGCCTCCCTGCATGAAACTGCCGCCCTCGGCGGAAACACCTTCGGGAGATACAAGCTCACAGTCCTGAAGGACGATACCGCCTCCGAAGCCGCTCACCACGCCCCCGCTGCTCTTCATGCTCAGATTCATGCCGTCGATGACGAGGCTTCCGCCTTCTCCCTCGATGCAATGTCCCGTATCGCTCAGCAGGCTTAAGGCCCCGGTGCCGGTGAGCCGCAGATCCTTATGAGCTTTGATCAGGCTGCAGCCTTTTCCTTCAAAGGAGGAAGGCATAAGTACGTTCACGGTCAGGCTGTCCAGGCTGCTTTCGATGATCGTCTGATCCGAACTGACATCACCCGATACCATGAGGATACTCTTGCCGTTAAAAGAGAATACCCCGTCTCCGAGTATATCCTCCATATTGTCGGTATCCACCGTCACCCCGCATACGCTCAGCGGATATTCCTGCCCGTATACCGATACCACGCAGCTGCTCTTAAGGCCGCCCGCAGATGCCGTGATGACGGCAGTCGAAGCGTAAGCGGCATCCGCGGCTATGGTAACGATCCCGTCCTTTACCGTCGCAACGGAAGGATTACTGCTGCTCCAGCCCACGGTGGCCTGCGCATTGGAAGGATTGAGCTGCGCGACCAGCTCATAGCTCATCCCGCGCCTTCCCTCCAGGGTGCTCTGTGAAAGTGCCAGTCCCTCAGGCTTCACTCCGCTCACCGTAAGAGTAAAGCTTCCTATACGGTCCCCCCCAAGATAAAAGCCGTAATCGTAGCTTCCCGGAAGAGCCTCCCCGGCATCGATATCCATGGTAAAGTCCGCGTTCAGGGTAACGGCCGGCGAGGTACCCTCCTGCTCCGGCTTTACGCTCACGGCGCTTAAGTCATTTGCCGCCGCAGGGCTTTTCTCCAGGCCTATGCCGGAAAGCTTCTGTCCGGGCGCCACGTAAATGTCACTCTCCGCCGCATAAAGGGCATTCGGACGGATCCTGCCTTCGCTGTCGCCCACGTACAGATACAGGGAAGTGTGTTTGGAATTTGCCCCCATATAGATCTCCGCCGCTATGTTCAGCGAACCGCCGGGCAGCTCTGCGCCCTTTTTCAGAGCCAGGTAAACGGTCCTGTAATAGTTGCCGTCCCCTATGGGGATCGAACACTCCTTATTCGCGAAGAAATCCCCGTATCCGGTCGAGGATGAGGAACCCGCTATGAGCCATTTGTCGCCCTTTATGCCCTCAAAAGCGTTGTCCGCAGCCTCCGGCAGCGCATGCACATCGATCCTGATCACGGCGCCGTCCGCACAGCTGTAGGCATTGCCCGGCCCGGTATACGAAAGATGCGCATTTCCGTTTGCGTCGCTTACCTCAAGCTCTATATCCTGCAGTGCCGCAGACTCCCCGCAGTAACAGCCGTTCCACGCGGTCTTCCAGCCTGCGTAGCTGCTTTCGGTTTCCCGGATGCGCGTATATACATAGTTCATGCAGTCCGGAGTATACTCCGCTTCAAAGGCCCCGTCCGCTTCCGGCCCGAAAGATTTTTCCCAGGCGCTCTTCGGGAGCGTGACCTGTTTGGAGGTAAAGATGATATACTCCTGCTCCGCCTTCGCGTTGCTTATGAGCAGTCTGCTGCCGTCATAGTTTAAGACCGGTGCCGCGGGCGTATTCCCGTTTATCCGCTTTGCGGCGGTCACGGCAGGACTTGTGACCTTACCCGTCCAGCCTGAGATGTACACGCTGACCCTTACGGGACAGCCGGCCTCCTCTGCGCCCACCATGTGACCGTCCAAAGCGGAGGCCCCGCTTTCGCTCACGATCCATTTCCCGTCTTTATAATATTCCCAGTCCGCAAAAAGCCCGTTTCTTTTTTCGGGATCGGAAAGGATGCTGTCCAGTGTCCCGCCGCTGATCTTCGGAATGCAGTTCTGACCCGGAACCGGATCCTCGATGGTCACGTTACCGGTGAGGGTGAGTCTCCCGCTGTAGACATATTGCGCCGTCTTTCCGGATGCGTCTTTTACTACCTTATCCTTTACATAGGCTCCTGCGGGAGAAATGAAACTTAAGCCCGGCGAAAGCTCTATGATGCTGTCTTCACAGTGGATCGCGGCCTGGGGGCCCTCGGCGGTGATATAATCGGAGCCAAGGAATACCGCTCTCTTCGCCCATATGCCATAGCCCCTGCTGCCGGTAGCCTTTGCGCAGGTGTCGGCCTTCAGATAGACGTGGCCGCCCGTCTTACCGGTATCCCCTCTTGCATAGATCCCGTAATTTTCCCCCCGGATATCCTTGCAGGGCGCGATGATATAAATGTCGCCCGACTGCGAATAAACGGCATCGGTGCCGTCCGCCACCAGCTTGCCCTTCACGATCAGATCCAGGCCTGCTCCTATGCCGAAACGCCAGTCCGCCCTGTAATCATATCCTCCCGAAGCGATGACCGAGGCATCCTCCCAGATGCGTATATTGCTGCTGGAGATGACCGCGCCGGTCTGCGTGCAGTTTGAAACCAGCTCACCGTATACATCGATATCACCGTTGGACCATAAGCCGCCTCCGGAGTTGATGCTGAGCTTCGCTCCCTTCTCGATCAGCAGATCGTATGAGGTAAACATCGCGAACTGCTCTGTGGACTTGGAATTGAGCGTGACGTCCGCCCCTTCTCCCAGCTGCATATAGCGGAAACCGATGCCGTTCGCATCGGAAACGCTGTTATTCACGGTAAGCTTTCCGCTGCCCTCGATGCGCAGGCTGCATTCTCCGTACAGCCCCGTCAGATACAGATCGGTATCCATCTCGAGAACGCTGTCCTCGTAGAACCAGAGAGTCTCACCGCTTTTGAATTCACTTGCCTTCCTGCGCGGAACCAGGCTGAAGTCGGGCGCTTCCTCCCCGTCAGATGCGATCCCGCCGGCCGGGATCTCCATGACCTGCTCTTCCTCCTGTGCATGACTGTAACAGATCCCGCCGGATATCAGTCCGCGGTCCGTCCCGGAATCACCGCTATCCTTCGGAGCTTCTTCGGTCCCATCGGAAACGCCGCTATCCTTCGGAACTTCTTCGGTCCCATCGGAAACGCCGCTATCCTTCGGAACTTCTTCGGTCCCATCGGAAACGCCGCTATCCCCCGGAGCCTCTGCTGCCTCTTCGGAAAGCTCCGCCTCTTCATCGGCATCCCCCTCACAGGCTTCTTCCCCTGCAGCCAGCACCACGGCAGCATTTCCGCACAATTCCCCGAACGCCAGCATTCCCGCCAGCATATACACTCCTATCCTTTTTACGGCATGATTTCTTTTTCTCATATCGCCCTCCTGTTTCTGTCAGGTTCGAATAAACAAAAAACCTCGCCCACGAAAACAAAACCTAAAACCCCCCACAGCCTTGCCGGCCATGGGGGAGTTTTTTACTTTTGCATCGCGGAACAGGATCCGAAAGCTTCCTGCCTGCTTCCGCTTATTCGACCTTCACCTGGATCGTGATCGTCTTTCCGTTGATCTTTGTGCTGAGCTTGCACTTGCCTTTGCTCTGGACAAATACCGTAAGCTTTTCGGACGGACCGTAATCCGCGTAAGCCACAGCGCCCTTGCTCGACTTGAAGGTAACGGGCTGATCCACGGACTTGAACGGAAGATATACGATCTCGCCCAGGAGCATGCGGATCTCATATTTGTTGTTTCCCTTTTTGACGACCGCCGGGCTGTCGATCACGGGATCCTCCACGATCAGATTCACGGTGCAGAGCGGATTCCCGTCCTTGTCCAGACCGACCAGCGGATAATACCCGGGCAGGCCGTCCTTCACCTTCAAAGCTTTCACGGAGTTCTTTCCAAACTCCAGGTTTTCCTTATCCGCCGGATCCGCCGCCGTCCACTGCGCAACTTTAAAGCCTTTGATCTTAAGGCTCTTTTTGACATTAACCGTAGCGTGAACGAAACGCTCCGCAAGCGGCGCCGGCTCCGTCACCTTTACTTTCCGGGTATAGGCTTTGCCGTTGACATATGCGGTGATCGTGGAAGTGCCTGCCGTAAGGGCGCATACCGTACCGTTCTGATCTACCGCCGCCACATCCGCTGCGCTGCTGGTATACCACACACCCAGCTCAGCGTCTCCGGCATTAAAGCCGAGAGCTGCCGGCTCCGGAGTTCCCTTTGCTTCCAGCTTCAGAAGCGATCTGTCGCTGAACGCCGGCTGTACCACGGTGATCTCGATGACACGGCTGCCGTCGGTGATCCTTGCGTACATCCCCGGATCGGTGGCTTTTTTCGCTTTAAATTTTCCTTTTTTGCTCACGGAAACATATTTTTTGTCCTTCTTCTCCACGCATTTCCAGCCGCTTCCCGGTATGGTAAAGCTCTGTCCCTTTACGAGAGTCAGCTTTGTGACAAACTCAAGGTTTTCCGGCACGGGATTCATCGGAGACGGCCTGTGCACTTTTGTATTCTTCGGGATCACGACGTCCTTATACTTTACACAGCCCGTTCTGGCGCAATGAACACGCCGCAGGCCTTCCTTCGTTTCAGTGGGATAAACGAGGATCTCGCTCAGATCGTCATCCCAGTCATGCCCCAGCGCGGCGATACGCAGATCCCCATCCGTCGCTTCATGATAGACCGTGCCGTCATAGGTATACATTTTTCCGCAGAGTCCGCAGACATAATGCTCCGCGATCCCCTCCGTCTCGCAGCCTGCCTTCACTTCCTCCACTAACGTCAGCTGCTCTCCGCTGTGTTCATGCTCCCCGACCAGCGTCAGTTCAAGCGCATAATCTTTGTGATTCAAAGCACCGCTCATCGAGATCCGGATCAGCGTATTGATATCCCCGGCTGCGGTATCGCTCCTGAGCTTAAAGCTCAGCACCTTGCCGCTTTCATCGAGCGCCGGCGCGCCGTCCAGCTGGTTTTTCTTCTTATCGGCTTCCGCCTTCACCGCATACGCACCGGGCGCGCAGAACTCCGGATCCGTAAGGCCGATGCTCAGGTCTTTTCCGATATCCGCATTCGCAACGACATAGCTTGTTTTCGTCTGTGTCCATTCCGCTTTTGCGATATTAACGGTCACATCCGTGGGCTGTACCACCCTGTACTTGTCCGCATCCTTACCGCTGAGCCGTATCCCGCTCACGGTCACGGGCTTGTTATTGCCCGCAAGATCATCCTGCATGAGAGCCTGCGCCTCATACAGCTCGACGTCCACCTGATCGCCTTTGGCTACGCCCGAAAGCTTTGCGTTCTTAAGCTGTACCCCAAGGTTTCCTTTTTCGTAATCCCGGTCCACTGCTTCCACGCTGACCGTGACCTTTCCTTTGGACTCTCCTATATGGACCGTTGACGCCACTTTGCCGGACGCATCCACGATCGTGGTATTGCCCTCAATGATCTCTTTCCTTCCTTCATCCGGCTCAAGGATCTCCATACCCTCGCTCCAGCTAAGCGCATTTTCCTGATCACTCTTCACGGCCAGCGCTGCGACATCGCCTGAGGCCATCAGTTCACAGTGATCCAATGCCACGGCAGCATTCGCAAATATCGCACCGTTATCGGTCGAGTTCAGATCCACCGTCGCATCCTTAAGCACCAGACCGAAACAATCGATGCAAAGTCCCGAGGTTTTGGCCTTAAGCGTGGTGCCCTCCCCCTGGATATACAGAACCGAAGCGGGGATGAGCACGCCCCCTGCTACGCTCTCGAAGCTGAAATCGCCCTCGATCGTGGACGGCTCTTCCATGATGTCGGCCGCGATCACGATCACATTATTCTCCGTATGGATATCCGCGCTTCCCCGGATATTCAATGCATGCTCCGAATAGATCTTTGCGGGCCCGATCCCGTTCGCCGACTGGTTGCCCGGGATCGACTCCACTCCGTTCAGAGTCAGGGTCCGGCTGGCCGGATCATAGCTTGCCGTACCGTCTCCCAGGATATCCTTCCTGTTTGCGGAAGTGACCAGGGTCCTTCCAAGCCACAGATCATATTCCTGCCCGACAAGCTTTACGTTCTTTGCTGCTTTTCCTTCCGTATCCACGATGGTACCTATGCTGTTGTTACCGGATTTCACGGTACCCGGCATGCCTCCCGCAGGCTCAGTCACATCGAGCTCTTCATCGAGAACGACATTGCTGCCAAAGGCCTTTATCGCAAATTCGCCGCCTTCGGCGTTCACTTCTCTGCCGTTGATCCGAATATCCCCGTCACAATACATCCCGTTCGTCGCGCCCTTTGCATTGACGAGGCCGTCTTTGACCGTGATCGAGGAGTCGTTGACACCGCAATATATTCCCGATTTCTTTTTGCTTTCCACCGTCAGAACGGTATCGCTTCCCTCTATGGTAAGCTCCGCTGCTTTCAGCTGTACCGCATTCTCCTCCAGGGAAACAAAGGTAAAGTTTCCGTCGATGTTTACAGGGACGCCCTGGGCCGCGTTCACGACCACGCCATCATAATCGATCCTGCCCTCCCCCCGGATATTCAGCGCTTTTGTGGAATAGATCATCGGTTCCGTATTGGGCAAAGTGGGACTTTGGCTGTTAAAATACATTCCCAGCACTTGATCAAAAGTAAGTGTATTGGTTTCGGGGTCAAAGTCAAGCCGTGCGGTATCCGGCCACACATACGCACTCAGATCCGTTATCCAGCTTGCCAGCCTGCGGCCGCCCACCCAGGTGTCATAGTATTGCCCTTTTTGGATCTCTACATAGTCATGATCATTTCCCCACTGATCCTTGATCGTACATCCATCCCCGATAACGCCTTCGTAGGGAACGCTCACGGAAGTGCCTTCCAGCCGGATCCCCTTTTCGGCATAAACTGCAGGAGTCTTCCCCCCGCTGCATTTCAATCTTCCCCTGACCGTGAGCCGGCCGTTCAGCCGGAGGCCGTGGCTTTCGTTCGCCGATACATTCAGGGAACCACGGGCCGAAACATACGCATCCTCTCCGACCGTCATATCCCCGCTGCCACAGATCGCGATCGCTTTCGATTCCTCCACTTCCCTGCTGCCGGCCATTTCCACTTGAAGATATCCCGAATCCACATCCAGCTTTCCGTCGTAGCTGACCCCGTAGGAATACTCACCGGCCGCCGACGCTGCTGCTTTCACTATCACGCTCGCCTTCTGTATCGTGATGTTATCGCCTTCGATCTCGCCGCCGGAACCGTAGCGGACCACATCACTTCCTTCCAGATCTACCCTCAGTCCGTTATGATCCGTTTCATAATTCGTGATATCTCCTTCCGCAGAATCCGGAGTCAGGAAAGTCAGATTTCCTTTACCTTCAAAGTATATGGAGGATACCCACTTTGCACCGGAATTGAATTCACTTGACGGGCCAACGTACAGATGTCCTTTTCTCCGGTCCCCGGCATCGTCCAGAGCGCTCTTTATCACCAGATTACTGTTATCACCCACACGGATGCCGTAACATTCTTCCCCGGCTATCCCCCTGGGATTGACAAAGCATGCTCCGATCACCTCGATCTCAAGCCTGTCTCCGATATAATCGATACCGACTGCGCAGTCATCCATCTTTTCGGGTGAGCCTTCCTTGGGATTCATAACAGTCCCGTTCAGCAGGATCCTGTTAAGGGTAAGCATCCCGCTGTCCTTATGATAGATCATATACGAGCTTATTCCCTCCACAGGTTCCCCTTCAAATGGAGTTCCGTCCTCGTGGAGATACTGGTCGGGCTTTTCAAGCATATCGATCCCGTTAACGATAAGCCTTTTTACACCGGGAGCTCCATCCGGCTCTTCCGCCGCAGCTTCATCATCGTCTGCCGCCAATACCGCAAAGCCGGTATCCGTGACCGTACTGAAGCATATAAGCACCGTCAGCATCATTGCAAGCAGTTTTCGAAGTTTTTTCATGCCAGCCTCCTTTATCCGATAAAGAAAACACTGCTACATTTTATATCATACTTGGAAACGGTTCCGTGCGCAAGCATCGGATCTCAGCCTCCGGTCAATTCCTTACAATGCGTTTCGAGTATAGATTTGCCTCGGCCGGGTACCGGCACTTTCAGCATATCGTCTTCGGAATAGATCAGGTCTACGGAAGCGCCGAAATCCATCATTCCCCCTCTGGAATCCCCCATATCATTGGATTCCTTCACTTTTGAGACCACGATGCTCAAAGCCAGTCCGATCCCTAAGGCCAGACCGCATATAAGTCCAATAAACGCCCAGAATCCCATAACTAATTACCTGCCCTTTCCCTTACAAATGAACTGGTCTTTCCGGAGGTCGTAAGCCCGATACTGACCTTCATGGCTTTGAAGCGCTTTATGGCGTTATGCCAGGTCAGGTAGATCCCCAGGCCGAGGAACATAAAATAGGCGGCAACGATCCTTTCCTCATCACAGTTCTCCATGAGCCAGGGAGTAAACCAGGCTCCGATCGCGGCAAATGCGGCGCAGAACAGGGTCGCCAGCAGCGCAAATACCGAAAATGCTTTTCTTTTCACAAAGGGAACGGCTCCCACCATTTTCCCGGTCTGTCCGTTCACCATAATGGTATAGGGCATCTCCTCATAGCGGAAGGTCAGGAACCATACCGGCAGCATCGCGTATTCCCGCTTGTTCACATGATGCACCGGATCACTGGATACCAGTTTCGGGCCGCTGTAGTGTATCGTCCTCTTCATACTCTCGTCAAAGAGTCCCTTGGCGCGCCGGAATGCCAATCCGTCCATATCCTCCGTCCCCATATCGAAACGGTCGGAATAAAAACCGGAAAGATAAGCCGCGTCGAATTCCTGCAACTCCCGCATATTATAAGGCTCCAGCCGCTGCGAGGAATCGTCATTGAAATTTTTGGATGCGTCCAGGGTCATCCTGCTGAAGACACAGTCCGCCAGCCGGCCGGCGTAGCGGGTCACGGTGCTTTTTCCCTTCTTCACCGTATACTTCCAGTACTGCTCATCCCCGTAATACATATCGTAGAGCCAGAAAGGGATATAGATCCCCCTCAGCTTATCTACCTTAAAGTGCTTGATCTCTTCCGGGATATACTTTCCCTGCATCAGCCTGCTGCGGATCATTGTTTCCGCCTGTTCCTTCGTGATCCGGAAAGGTATGATATAGTCCGGCTGCAGATAATCCTCCACCCGGTCCATCACAACGGTGGCCTGGCCGCAGTATATGCAGAAAGATGAACTTTCTACCCCGTTAACGGCCAGTTCCGCTCCGCAGGCTCTGCAGTGCAGGATCTGCATCTTTATGCTTGCGTGGGCCCGTTCTTCCTCTTTCTGCTGCAGCTCCTCCGCTTCCGCGTAAGGGTCTTCCTGCATCACGGCTCCCTCCGCATCCGCAGGCTTTCCGATGTTTCCCACCCCATCGTACAGGCCGGTCCGCCCGAGCATGGCGTTCAGCTCTTCCACCGAATGCATGGAACCGCAATAGACGCAGTACATCTTCTGCTCAGAGGGTGAGAATTCCATTGTATTGCCGCATCCCGGGCAACGGTAATTCATCTGCATCTTCTATCTCCCTGTGAATATCTGCGGACCCGGTCCGTCCCACGTCGCTTAACAGTTCTATTCTATCCAAAAGCGTCTGTGGTTTTCAAGCTATCATACTTTGAAATTTTGCAACCGTTCATTGCATTCCAAAAGAAAACACGGGGACGGTTCTCTGATCGATCCCGACCAAAAAACCGCCCCCGTACCGGAACAGGATTGATCCGTTCCTGTCGCTTTACGTTTCTTTTCCGGACAAACGGACTGCTGCCTGCTTTGATCCTATTCGTGCATAAGGGCTTCCAGTTCCTCGCCGGACTTGGAGTTCAACTCCCCGTCATTATAGAAACGGGTCACAAGGGTCGCTATGGCTTTGCCGTCGTAAGTGAAGACGAAATCGTAATAACCGGCTTCACAGTCTTCCGGATTCAGATAAAAACTGCCCCAATACCAATCCATGGGATCCTCTGCGTCTTCCGGATAATGAAGATCACAGTAGGATGCGAAACCGGGCATCAGGTCGGAGAACTTGCAGGTCGCATAGTATTCCTGATCATCACGGTGCTTAAGGATCCACACACGTATGCCAAACTCTTTATCCGTGTCCGGATAAAATTCCACCCATTCATTCAGCCCGAAGATACAACGGACATCGGTAAGGGAAGGATCTTTCCCGTTAATGTCTTCCTGGCTTCCGAAGCTGTTCCCCATTGTTTTTACGCCCCGCAGAACGGAAGTGTCCCGGTCATCCAGCTCGATGAGATTCAGTTTGCCCGTCAGCTTTGCGGGCACGGTCAGCTTGTAGCCGGCGTCATTGCTGTTTGCGTCATTGCTGCCGGCATCCTGGGAGCCGGCATTTCCCTGGGTAGAGCTCTGCTGGGCCGCCGGGGTGCTATCCGCGGGCTTTGCATCATCTCCCCCTTTCCCGCATGCTGCAAGGGTAAAGATCATCCCGGCAGTGATCAACATGCTGAAAAAACGATTCTTCTTTTTCATAAAAAACACCTCCCGAATGAATGCGCTCGACAGGAGGTATACTTCGATCGTAAATGCAGGTTGTCGTCCTTCGAGGCATATTTTTCCTCAAAGGTTTGATCCTCAGAGGTAATGTGTATAACAATTAGCGTCTATATAATATCACTTATCCGGATAACAATCAACAGCTATGGAAGGATCCTGAGCTTCCCCGATCTTCTTGTGACGGCCTTTCCGTCATGGACTGTTTCAAAAGCAAAAGACGGTGAAGCATTCTCCGGCTTCACCGTCTTTTTCAGTCAGCCTTTCCGTCAGAAGCGCTTCCGAAAGCGAAAGACGGCGAAGCATTCTCCGGCTTCACCGTCTTTTTTCATTCATTCTTCCATCAGCTTGTCCAGCAGGTCTGACAGGGTCTGCTTCTCTTCTTCCGTCAGCTTACTGAAGAACTCGTCCAGGAACGCTTCCCGCTCTCCCCGGATCTCCTCAGCCCTTGCCGTTCCCATCTCCGTCAGCTTAAGCACCGTTGCTCTCCGGTCGGTCTCATCCGCGGTACGGACCACATAGCCGGTATCCTCCAGTTTCGTGATCATCTCCGATGCCGTGCTGGCATTGATCCCGGCTTCCTCAGCCAGCTCTTTCTGCCGCATGCCCTCCGGGTGGTCACTGAGGATCACAAGCACTCTCTCGCGACCCATTCCGGGACCCATGGGGCCGCCGGGGTCTTTCCCGAAACCATGGGGCGGGAAGGGCGGCTTGCAATCTCCATGAGGGCCGAAGGGCGGTTTGCCCGCCCCATCGAATCCCGGCGGGAAGGGCGGCTTGCAATCTCCATGAGGGCCGAAGGGCTGCTTGCCCACTCCATCGAATCCCGCCGGGAAAGGCGGTTTGCCATGCATCTCCTGTCCGGGGCCGTGAGGGAACGCTCCGGGTGGAAATCCGGGCGGGCCTCCCATAGGACCATTCATCTTAAACGCGGAAAGCTTGATCTCCTTTGAAAACATCATTATCTTTCGAAATAAGTCACTGTTCTTAACCATATCGTCCTTCTGCTGTTCACGCTCACAAATACTACCCGCCTATAAAAGTTTTCACTTTCCAAAAAGCTCATCCATCGTTATGACTGCCACAAAATCGCCATAATACCCTTTTTTCCTGATTCCAAATGTGGTCACCAGGGTGTTGTGTATGACTGCTTTCTTAGGGATCTTTTCCTGAAGGAGCTTCTTCCTTCTTTCCAATGTAAGGTGATAATCCTTATCAACCTCAAATTCATCGCTGTAAAACTTCATCTCACACATATTTACGACATTATCGTTACTTACTATGATGAGGTCGATCTGCGTGCCCTCGGAGTCATCTGCGCTTCTTTTCGTCCACAAGGTCTCGTTCGTTATGACGCCGCCTATCCTAAGAGCTTCTTTTAGCTCATCGATATGGTTCCAACAGACATTCTCAAAGGCATATCCCTTCCATACCCGAACCCGAGCTGAACTTTCGATGTTAACCCAGTGCTTTTTTCCGATGATCTTGCTGTCATTTATAAATTCAAGATAGAAGTTACAGAGCGGATCGATCAGCTTGTAAATCATCTTCTTTTCGTTTCCGAACGAATAATACCCCACTATGAAGTCACCGGAGATCAGGGCCTTTAATTGTTTCGAAAGGTCTCCTCCGTAAGTCCTTTTTGCTCAAAAAAAACGGCTCTTTATTAGATGCAGAGCGGATCCGCATTTGGGACACAAACTTCCGCCCCCCCATATCTTTTGTTGTAAAAACGATCACTAGCATCGACGCGATTTCGCACAAAGAAGCGAATCGTAATGGCCATACAGGGATGACAAGCTCTTTAACCGCTCGATAAAACCCGTATTTTAATATTCGCGCAGGTGTCTTCCATAAGGATCTATAGAAATAGAATAATCCGATGTATATTCATACTCATGTCCCTCCGAATACCTAATCGTTCTTTCTTTGACAATTTAAGGATTGTATCATAGGGTGAAACAATTCCTTCCGTTTCGATATCGTGTAGTGGTAGCTTGGTCGAAATACAAAATCCCGACTCGTTTCTATATAATCGCTCCAAAAATCAAACAACTCTCTATACTTTTCCCTGATTTCGTCTTCTGTCATCTTCCCATACACTATTATCATTTATACTCTTCCCCGAGGATCCGGCAACAATAATAACGATCACTATAACCACGGTCAAAAGAACCGCTGCCACAATGATCGGTATCAGGAAGCTGTTTTGTTTTTTCCCAATCGGATTTTCTTCTTCAGGCATTTTTTCACATCCCTAGGTATTTTATTATATCCATATCGAGCCAGACTCTGTCAATCTACCACCTTAACGATATTATGGTCATTTATTTCCGCCGATTTATCAAAATCACTGCTGTATTCCCTCGAATGACTGATCTCGATAAAACACAGCTTCTCAAAGTCATATCCCCAGTGTGGGCTTAGAAACCAGCGGTTCATAAGGCCGGTATACATTTCGACCTTTTCTTTGAAGAAATCTTCCGGGAAAGCATACTTCAGATTCCTGAGATATCTTTCAAAACCCGGTAAACGTGCATCTTCAATGGCATCATAGTCATAATGTCTGTGTTCGATATAGTACCATTCCCCGTTTTCCGCATGATCCCTGTACCAGCGCCAGACCTTGGATTTATCAGCCGTACCTGCAAAATGGCATATGACATCCAGTTGCCACCATTTCAGATCCTCTTCATCCTTCGCCTCATACCGGACCGTATCAGGATCACCGCGTTCTCCTTCCGACATTACCGTAAGACCATCCAGATACAGACCGCCGAACCAGTCAAGCCGGTCGTTTCTGCAGTCTTCCGGCAGATGTTCTCTTATCCATTTTTCATCAAGCCTCATCTGATTCTCCATTCATCTGACATCCAACTCATTTTGAATAACCCCCTCATCTCCGATGCGATCTCTTCCGCTTTGATTATTTTCCCTGTTATCTTTAGAACTTTTTTCATTCCCCGGTCTCCAGATAAGCCGCAAGCTCTTCATCCGTAAGCCTTAAATACTGTGTGATCGTTGTTCCGTCATTAATGATAAGCCTTCCGTTAATACAGGTATAATGAAAGCCATTGGCTCTTTCCGTATCCTCGCTCAGATAAAAATCCCCGCTGTCAAAAACATATTCGGTCTTCTCTCCGTCAAGATCAAAGAATGCCGTACCGTCATCGTTCACTACAAGATAACCCTGTTTTTCTATATCGCGTAATTCCAGCATTTCTTCATACGTCCCGCCGACTTTAACAATACCGATACGCTTATAGTATCCGACCACTTCTTTCTCCTGTCCGATATATACCCCACGCTCGTCCGTAACGGAATCGATCCAATCTTCTACAGTATTTTCTGTAGTATTTTCTGTAGTATTTTCTGTAGTATTTTCTGTAGTATTTTCTGTAGTATTATCTGATACGGTCTCTGTTGTGTTATCCATCCGGTTATTTGCTATGTTGCACGAGGATAACAAAACAGCGAGGGCAGGCATCATCGCCGCCAATATCGTTTTTATATGCTTTTTTCTGCAATTACTATTGGATGCCATTTTCTTATCTGACGACCCGAGTTTTTTCCTTCGTACCGGGATTTCTGTCATGACCCACATTTTTCAAATGAACTTCTTCCAGAACTCCAGCAATTCTTCCTTCAATCCCGGACGCTCTGCCTTAACTTCCATACTGTTGCCGGAATGGATGATCGCTTCCGATCCGTTGATGAGGATCTTGGAAAGTGTCATATTATCAACATTCATTTTCTTATCAAGCAGACCATTACTTTCCGCTTTCGTCAGATACTCAGCCAAAGGCTGAACCATTGCTTCAAGTGTTTTGACATGAAGCGCATAGCGGATGGTCCAATGAAGCCTGTCGCCGCCGAGCCCATCATAATACAGCTTCGATGTGGATCGCAGTTCCGTAAAGAATGCATCCGCCATTTCACCAAGCGTTTTCCAGTCCTGTTTCAGGATGCTTTCTATCCTTTCGGTATACTTTCCGAGGAAAGTCTCGATCACTGCCTCAAAGAGGCTCTCCTTTGATTCAAAAAAATGATAAAAGCTTCCGGTAACGACCCCTGCGTCTTCAATGATCATTTTAACGGAAGTGGCCTCAAATCCGTTAGTCATAAACAGTTTTGAGGCCGAAGCGATTATCTTTTCTTTTGTTTCTCCGCGTTTTGACATGAGTCTACTCCCTGTTTTTGATCAGATCCGCCGTATTGATGTAGGGGTTCCTGTAAAGCTTTCTTTTCTTCGGAAGTCCCATTACTTTCACCAACGGGGTTTTCGAAGACATTGCATTCAACAGCGCCCTGTCTCCCTGTTTTATCTCGTAGCCGATGGCACGCTTCGGACAGCTCACCACGCAAGCCATACAGTTGGCGCAATGATGCTGAAATGCGGGTCTGCCTTCTATCAGCTGAATATTATCACACGGACAGACTTTTGAACAGATGCCGCAGGATACACAGTCCTTGCTGATCGTAAACGGATTGTCGGCATACTTCTGCAATTCCAGATACGGGACCATGACCTTATCCCTGCGGCGTTTGATAAAGCTGCTTGCTCTGGGATAAGCCTTTTCTTTTCCTGAAGCGATCTCTTCCGCGATCCTCTTCAGTTTCTTCTCTGTTTTCGGAACCCGCAGCTTCGGAGAGGGAAACGGAGGATAGACGATCGCATAATTGGCAACACTGTTGACCAGATCCCCATAGTTGATAACGGCGCCCTTGTTTTCCAGGATCTGTGCCAGCCTCTCACACGCGATCCCGCATATAAAACTCGGCATAGCCACAACAAATATATATGCGTCCGGATTGATCTCCAGCTGTTCCACAAAGGATACCGCAGGGGCAGGCATGGTCCAATGATATACGGGATAAATAAATCCGATGACATCACAATCCGTGGCCGGGACATCCTTCGGATCCATTCTCATGGAAACGATCTCCGTATCACCAAGCGCTTTCGCAATGACCCGTGCAGCACGCATACTGTTGCCGGTTCCCGTGAAATAGTAAATTCTTTTCATAATGCGCTGTGCCTCCTTTCAAATTAGAATATCGTTCTATTTTCTAATCTGATGATACACCCGCGCGTGTTGGCTTGTCAAGAAAAATTAGAATATCATTCTAATATTGAAACTATTGATCATCATTTTCATCGGAAGAGTATTCCAAAATATCTCCGGGCTGACAATCAAGTGTCTTGCAGATCGAGTTAAGTGTCTCAAATCTTATATTAGTATTCTATCTGGTTCTTTTTCAGGAAGTAGGAAATATATATAATCGGCTTGGATATAAGCCTATGTTCCATAAGATATAGTAATATCATCAAACGTCCGACTCTTCCGTTTCCGTCGAGGAACGGATGGATCGATTCAAACTGGTAATGGATCAGTGCAATCCGGATGAGCGGATCGTAATCATCCCCCTCGTTCATATATCTTTCCAGATCAGTCAGTGCGACATTCATATCCTCAACATTCGGCGGAATATATCTCGCTTCATTAAGTGTGCAGTTAGCAGCACCAATCCAATTCTGCGATCGTCGAAATTCGCCCGGATTCTTTTCCTGTAATACGCTCCTTATTTCAGAATGTAAAGCATTTCCTGAAATATGGGCACAATTTCCCGCCTTTTATTTCAAATTATGTCTTCCCATCCCCTTCGCTATCGGACTCTGATTTTTTCTCATCCGGAAATATCGCCCCCACTATGCCGGGAAGGATCTGTAACATGGCAGATATCATCGCTGCCGTTTGCTGGTCTTTTAATATTCCCAATGTGGAGCTGATATAGGTGTTATCATCCGCCACGGAATTCTCCCTGTAGCAGTCTGTAACCAGCGCGGTAGCATACATGAGTCTCCGGCTTTTATCAACGGATGAATCCGAAAAGCCTTTATCTTCCTTAAGTATTTCAGCAGCTTCCATGATCTGATCCACAAGAGTCTCGGGTTCAGCTTCGATATCCGCCAATGCCCCAAGGGCAACAAACTCCCGGTCCCCGGAAATTCCCGCCTTTTTTTCCTTAAACAATGCGAATATCCTGTCAACGCGCTCACATCTTTCCTTTATATTGCCTCCTTCAAGTGCCAGGACTTCTCCCATCCCCTGGATGGCATCGGATCCGGCCTTTGTCTTACAGGTCTTTTTAAGGTATTCGATGCATTCCTCCATATCACTCATGATGGAATCGATGTTCCGCTCCGAAACAGCCAAGAGCATTACATAGGAACTGTCTGTCACATCCGTAAGGAAGGGATGCTCCTTCTCCATGCGCTTCATCAGCTCATCATAGCGTTCCATTACTTCTTCGGTCTGATCCGCCTTTCCGAGTTCACACAGTAGCATTGCCGCAATTATGGTAAAGTCATTGTTCTTCATCTTTGCCTTACGGACTTTATCATAAGTTTCAACTACAGCTTCTATATACTTTTCGGGATCTTCGGACAATGCCATCCTGCTTTCCAGCACCAGATCAACATTCTTCCTGAACTTTGAAAAAACACCGGTATGCTCTGCAAGGATCTTTTTGCATTCCTTCAGCAATTCCGCATCGACTTCCCTGCCGGCACCTGTAAAGATCATGCCGGCCACAACGCTCATAAGGGCATTTTCGAACAAAAATGCCTGGGCAATGACCTGACGGTTTTTCTTAAGCAGTTCACATCTCTCCCTGATCTTTTCTTTCATTTTCTTCCTCCGGCGGATCACATAAGCGGATTCCTATTGTAAGATGTTGTTTATTCCCATCCCATTTCTTTGTAGAGATACTCTTTAAATCTGAACAGTGTATATAACGGGATTGACCATACATGAGTCTCTCCGTCCATATTGTCACCAACATTCTTTAAGGATGTCTTTATTGCCAGCTTTGGACTGTACCTGTTACAAAACTGATGCAGACTCTTAGCCTTGGTATTATCAGCAGATTTTGTTTCAACGGGTACAAGCACGCCTTCATAGTCAGTGATAAAATCCAGCTCCGCATCTGATTTGGTTCTCCAGAAATAACTGTCGATCCCCATGAACTTCAGCTGCGTATAAACGTAATTCTCAGCTATCGCACCTTTGTAATGGATGAAAGTCTCGTTTCCTTCAAGAACCGTTCTGTAGTTCAGGTTTGACTTTCTCCTGAGGAGCCCCACATCAGACATATATACCTTAAAATAGGTATAGTCAGCCTCCCCTGACAAAGGTATCTCCGGAGTCGGAACCATACAGCGTTTCCCGGCAATACCTGCATTCACCAGCCATTCCAGTGCATCCTCAAGATCCTTCGATCTCGCTCCCTGCTTTACATGCGAGAAAATGAACTTATTGTTTTCCCTTGCTATCTGTGAAGGGATCGAATCCCAGATCAGTTTTATCTTAATTGCAGTCTCCGGTTTTGTATGCTTTGAAAAATCATCCGCATAATCTCTCAGGATATTATCCTGGATTATTTCAACCTCTTTATAATTGTGCGTGTCAGCCCATGTCTTAACGGCTTCCGGCATACCCCCGACTATATAATAATTCTTCAAATACTTCTCAAGCGGAACCGTATAGAGTTCCGGGATTTCTCTGTCAAGCGGCATCTTCTTAAGGCCATCAAGATATTTCCCGCCGCCGTCAGCTCTCACGAACTCTTCAAAACTCATGGGATACATATCGATCCTGTCAACCTTGCCTACAGGGAAAGATATTCCTTCAGCCTTCAAAGCCACCCCAAGGAGCGAACCTGCAGCTATAATATGCAGTTCCGGCATTTCCTCACAAAAATACTTGAGCGATTGGATAGCTCTGGTACAGTCCTGTATCTCATCAAACACCACCAGAGTTTTTCCGGGCTCGATAGTCTTTCCGAATATAATGCTTCCAAGCTCATCGATTATCCTTTTCGTATTAAAATCATAATCAAATACAGACTGAAGCCCGGTATCGCCGTCGAAATTAAAGTAAGCCATCTCCTCAAATTCCGTCTCGCCGAAGTTCCTGATCAGATAGGTCTTGCCACATTGGCGGACTCCGGTAACAAGCAGTGGTTTTCTCTTGCCTTTTTCTTTATCCTTCCATGCTTTAAACTGCTCCAGCGCCAGTCTTTCCATCATCTTCGATACCTCCGCAAAGAATCTGTGCAATGATATGATAACATTTTATGGATGAATATTCAAGATATGGTTGCATTTTTGGGACGAATAATGCGTTTTCCACCACTTTTATCGGATATATTATGTAAGTCTCAACCTCCGGCTGAATAAGCTGTACATTGATTTCGGCAGGAATTATGTTAGAATATCCTTAATAACAATGCATTCGTTATATTTGCTTATTCCTGAAATTGGGATCAGAAATAACGTTGAGGAGGGCCTATGGAACCGGGAGTAATCATAGAGGAATGGTCTCCGCTCGGAAATATCCAGGCTTGTGTGGAAAAAACGGAAAGGACTTATTATTTCTACCTCTGGATCAATCCGACAAGTAAAGAACCTGAGATCAGGAGCTGCTGGATCTGCAACAGGATCAAAGGTTCCCGGAATATTAAGGGGGCCCTGGCTGGAGCTGACTTTCCTTGGCCACGGTCACACCATTCCTTTTGATGGCATCCCCGGATATGATTACCTGCTCTTTCTCAACTCAAATGAGATCAAGGATATCGATGCTCCGGTCTATAATGACTTTATGGGAGAAAGGATAAACCTGCTCTGGCTCCGGCCGATAACAGAAGAAGAGTATGCCTTTGAGGTTGAAAACGGCGTATCCGCATACCTAGAAGGAAAAGATCTGACGACGATACATATTTTTTGATATTGGGAGAAGCTCTGTCTTCCCCGAGAATCCTGACGAACAGTTACGCATTCGAAAAAGCAAGGAAAAGACCTCCGCTAACGGTGAAGAGGTATGGATCGACGGATTCAACACTATCATCACTCTGGAAGTAATACTCAGCGATTCCATTCTTTTCACCGGAATGGATGGTACGATCCGCGACCTTGCCGCCCTGCGGGGGACATACAGGATAATCCCTGAAACAAGAGAAGCAGTACAATTGCTTCTTAGCATGCTGATCGAAGCAGGGGTAGATTCCGTCCACATACTGCTTATTTAGGATTCCCATCCGGACCGGCGATAATGAACTGCGCCGTCAGGGGATATGCCGGAATATAGACACTTGGGTTGTCCAGATCCCAATCCGCCATAGTCATTGTGATCCGGTAGATTCCCGGAGTCAGTATCCCGTACAGAGTTTTCCAGTCGATCTCCAGCTCCGATTCTCCTTCTGATGGCAGCTTAATATTTCCCTCCTCATCAGTTCCTCTTTCTTCAATGCGCCTCGGAACATCTTCCCATGTATCTCCATTCAGAGTCTCAAGAAGGTATCCATCCCCATAGACAAGTTTTATTTTCTCACGCTTATCATACTGCCGAAAATGTACTGTTAGTCCTGCAGGAGTGACATTTGATACGCTCATTATCACTGCTATGGTATCATCTTCCGATTCCGGTATGTACTGTCCGATACCACCCTCCGTCTTTCCTTCATCAAAGCATACCGTATCCAGTATCGAAAGGGCTTCTTCCCACATCTCATCCGTCCATGAATCGCACTCCGTATGCTGCGCTACTATTTCCGGTTTCTCACCCTTTATCAGGATATAATCCCAATGCTCATGGTCATCATAAGTCCCCATATATGACGTATATCCTGCAAGAGAGATCTCTTCGGTCTCCAGTCCGGTTCCGCATACTCCAAAACCGTCTATGCAGAACACCTCGACCTGACCGTCTTTAGCATCCTCCGGCTTCAGGATCAGGCCATAAAGACCGTAACGCAACATACCGCTGTCTACCGGCGCTGCTTCGATACTCCAGCCATTATGCCCGACGACAGTGATCTCACCATACGGCCCTCCTGCGCACACAGTTTTCATCTCCTGATCCACCATTTCTTCTGTAAGTACCGGTTCCGTATCCACCGGCGCAGTTTGTTCAGGCACCTGCTCATCCATATTGCTTATCTTTACCGGCTCCTGTCCCGCCTGTTGGCTAATCAAATGATCTGCACTTCCGCTTATCCCTGCCGTAACAAGATATATACCCAGCGACAAAACACATATAACTATCGGGATCGCTCTTTTCTTCCCCTTTATGAAAAAACATGCGATAAATGCCAGAAACCCGGCGACAAGCAACAACTTCCACGCCGGGTTAGAAAAGATACTGTTCAATGTCCTTGCGGTATTTACACTCATAATTCCACCTCTCAGATTTCGCTTATATAAGTGATACGAATCTGACGGTATGTTTTATGGACTATTGAGAAACAGTAATTTATTTTCCGATTTATATACTGAATATCAATGTTTATAGTCATCAGATACATCTGTAAACGAGCGGATGCCCTTTATATAATCATCGTATGCGTTCTCCGGATCCTTGCCATGAAAGACCTTACACAGTCCACACATATCACAGTCTGCAATGCACGGATATTTATCCTTTATGAAAGCTCTGCGTTCCTCTTCAGAAGACGCTTCGATCATAGGCGCATCATACATGACAACTCCTCACAAGATATTCCTTCCCTGACGGTATTTGTCCATATATTCGGCGTTGATCTCGCGGATCTCCCGCTTTCCATCTATATAGTCCTGATAGATGTCCCATGGCGAACCGCCCCCCAGCCAGCAGGAAGAGCAATTTTCGCATCCTCCTCCACAGTCCATGGAATTCCTGACAATTTCCTCACGCTCTTCTTTTGTCGTATCCTTTATGAGTATAGATCTATACTCCATATTAGTCACCCGCAATATGCTACTGCGTCCACCTGAAACTGCAGTCCTTCTTTACCACCCATATGAGCAAACTCGGTCTGGATCGACTTACGAACCGGATATTTGCCTTTGAATCGTTCCTTAATGATCTTCTCCATCACCGGAATGTTCCAGACATCCCTGAAAAGGCAATCCATCTGAACCACATTTTCGAGCGTCAAACCAACAAGTGCCAGCCGCTGCTCCATATGATCAAATGCCCCGTTGATCTGCTCTTCGATCGTACCGCCAATATTGCCTACACAGTATCCCAATTTCCCGCTCCTTCGAAGCCCTGTTATAATCTTTATCCGCCCGTTATCTTTTTTTTGAAATCAATTGATTCAGATATTGAAGTCTCGGATACACCTGATCACCTCGCGACATTTTTGCGGTTATCCGCATTTTTCTCATCTACGGCATAACATTCCGCTATTCTTTAGTCAATATGTTACATGCAAATTTTGCGCCTATCCGCATTTTTTCATGTAGTTTAAGGGGTCAGACATTCGCGATCAGCGTTCCGGGTTCGATTGGCTTTAGGACGGACCGCCGGTCATAATACCCTGACATAACTGGTGCAGCGGTCTTCTACACTTGCCTCGGGAATTATCCTTCTTACCAGCCCTTCCGTCGTATCATTCATTGCCAGAACGTATCCTGACAGATCTTCCCGCGTATAGTAATTCAGGATATTCTGTGCGGATTGTTTTAAAAGCTGGAAAAAAGCCGTTTTATCATTACATCCCTCCGAATTGACATATTCGATGGAAAATCCTTCCTCAGGCCCCATGTCACGTATAAGAAGACATGCCCGTATCGCACCCTTTTCATCTACATAAACCGTGCTTAAGTCTTCCTGAAAACCTCCGTCCATAAAATGATCATAGCTTTCAGACTCTTTCAGTCTGTTCGCATATGATCTGCGGCTCTTATCGGAAGCCCGGCTCAGGCTGATGATATTCTTTCCGACCTTCGCCTTTGATACTATAGCATTTTCATAGATCGCCATGATCGGGAACTTATACAGAGTTACCGTATCTTCTTCCTCAAAACCCGCTTTGGAAAGGATCGGCCCAAAGAACTCCGGATCGTCCTCATCATAGATCTCATACACTATCCCGTCGCAGCCAAGCCGGCTGCATATTTCCCCCAGATTTTCAAGCAGCTCCGTCTCCGTTTTACCGCGATATTCCTCCAGGACTCTGACCGATACGATCTGCGCAGTACTGAGTGCATCAAACACAGCCACACCTGTCAGCTTATCATCCTCAAGTGAACAGAGCGCATAACGGTATTCAAATTTATCAAATCCTTCCCTTATTTCCTCCGGCATATAGTTCTTTACCGTCTCTGCTTCTTTTCCATGTAAGAGCATAAATTCCATATCAGATACTCCTTCTTATCAAAAATCATTCATAGTCTCCGGGTCCGCGCCGGAAAGCCGGAGCAGATCCGAAAAATTCTGCGTCAGTTCCTTCTTCAGCGCCTCATCCTCTTCGATCTTCTTATCCCCCAGTTCCGGATGATTTTTCCTTACCATGGACACGGCAAGATACAGCATCTGTCCAATATGCTGGTTATAAGAGGGAAAGGTAAACGGTGTTCCGTTGCTTGAATTCAAAATATCACATGATCTTGTATAATCAGCACCATCATAAGACTCTTTCACCGCGCTGTAATACTCATCAAACGGAAATTCTATAGCCTTTGAAATACCGGGGCTTACATAATTTGTAGCCGTCAGCATTTCGCTCTTATCTGCCAGCACATCATCCCCGCATCCCGCCTTAAAATCATCCAGCAGTTTATTAAACTTTTCCATATCGATCCAATCGGGCAGATAGACCACAATATTGTCAACTTCAGCTGTTCTGGGCCTGCCTTTTAACTTAAATGAAAAGTCTTCCTTGATCTCACTGTTCTTTTTTATCGCCTCGGCCCAGGCTCCGGCCATCTCTGCAAATTTATCGGAACGGCAGGAAATATAAACACGCTTCGACGCCTGAGCCTTTTTCTCTTCATATTTTTTCCCCGTAAAAAAGATAAAACTGTCGACTTTTTCCAGCTTTTCTTTTATTCGTTCTTTCTTTTCCTGTGTTGTCCCACGGGAAGTGTCCGTAAGCGGCTCTTTCCCGTTCACCCCTTTCTGATCCCGAATATTCTCCGGCTCATACTCATCAACCAGCTTCTTTAATTCTTCCCTGTATTGTTCGTTCTGATTTACATAAACCGGGTCACGTTTCGATTGAAGCATTGTATATATATCATGTGAAGTCTCATTGGGGATCGTCATGATATCCGCCTGAAGGAAAACCTTGAGAGCCTCGGGGGACACCAGACCTTTCTCCACATCCTGATAAAGCTTACGGATCTTCTCCATTTTTTCTTTCCATTTATCATAGTGCTCTTTTTTTTTGCTTTCGGTCTGTTCCTTCGTCCAGGCGCCTGCTTTATAATACCGCTCTGCATCATCAAGGAGTCTATACAATCTCCTGGTGAACAAAGCCTTCCATTCCTGGAATGATCTCAGATTACCATCAAGCGCTTTATGGATACTGTACTGCAGAACGTTAGCTCTGTTAAAGCCCGTCAATTCCTTAGTTTTTTTATCTACCCCAATCTCTTTAACTTTCTCGTTTTCTATTTTAACACGCGCATCGGCATAACGTACCACACCCCCTTCAAAGAACCTGTTCATCATCTTTTCTGCATTCGCAGCCGGAGCCTTCGGATCTTTCTCCGCTCTTTTCCATTCCTTCTCATGGAGAAATACATCCTTTCCAAGATCCATTTCTGCATATTCTTTTTTCTTTTTTTGGGCAAGGGAGACCAGGCGCTTGCCGGTTTTCTCCAGCTTTTTTCTTTCACGCCAGCCCCGGGCGCACTTTTTCCCATCAAGCGTTTTATAATATACAGGTGAATCCGAGACGTCCAGATTTCTTACCGAATCCATCCCTTCGTACATCTGTGCCTGAAGGATGAATTTCGCTGCCGAATAAACCTCATCTGACTCAAATCCGCCTCTATCGAATTTATTATCATTCATATATCCGGCCAGCGAAGTCATAACCCTCGTATCTGCCTGCTGCTGTTCAATATTCTCCTTATTCTTTAACTGTATCTTATTCTGTTCGACATGCTGTTTAAAATCAAGATCTCCCATCAGCTTACCTCCTTATAATGTACGGTGATCCCCCTTGTTCTGATCAAAGCTCCTCAATGCAAAGCGTCACACCCTTGCCCATCTTCCCATGGTCCGGGCTCCGGTCACAGATATCATACCTGGCTTCCCTGTCGTTCCGGGACACCTTATTCAGTCTACTGATCAGCCCCCGGCCCCCTCAGATAAGACGCCGGCCTCGTCCACGCGCTCTGCCTCTGCGTTGTCCGCCCCAGGCCCCCTCGGATAAGACGCCGGCTACGTCCACGCGCTCTGCCTCTGCGTTGTCCGCCCCGGCCCCCTCGGATAAGATGCCGGCTACGCATAAATGCCAGACAACACCATCATCAGCCCCAGGCCCCCCTCGGATAAGACGCCGATATGTTCTGTAATCTCAAACTTAATATCTCCAGCCAGTTTTAACTCCTTCCCGCGTCAAACGTACTGTAAAATTATACCACAGAAAGCGGGCATACTCCAACGATTCATGGACACTTATGCAAAATCGAATATTTCAGTTTTCGAGCTCATTTTGCCTATACACAATCCCGTAGATTTCGTTAAGAATTAAGCTGGGATGAAGATGATCGCGCCTGATAAACACTTTCGACAGCGGAAATCCCGAAAAATGCTGTTCCCGCTGTTGATGATCACGCCGGAAGTGCATTTGCGACAGCGGAAATCAAGAAAAATGCGGATCCCGCTGTTGATCATCGCGCCGGAGGTGCATTTGCGACAGCGGAAATCAAGAAAAATGCGGTTCCCGCTGTTGATGTTCGCGCCGGATGAACATTTGCGACAGCGGAAATCAAGAAAAATGCTGTTCCCGCTGTTGATGTTCGCGCCGGATAAACATTTGCGACAGCGGAAATCAAGAAAAATGCGGTTCCCGCTGTTGATCATCGCGCCGGATAAACATTTGCGACAGCGGAAATCCGTAAAAATGCGGATCTCGCTGTTGATGTTCGCACCGGATAAACACTTTCGACAACGGAAATCAAGAAAAATGCGGATCCCGCTGTTGATCATCGCGCCGGATGAACATTTTCGACAGCGGAAAGCAAGGAAAATGCGGATCCCGCTGTTGATGTTCGCGCCGGATAAACATTTGCGACAGCGGAAATCAAGAAAAATGCG
>JAEELW010000024.1 GCA_016282915.1 Lachnospiraceae bacterium
CGAAGGTAACTGCTGCTCCCTCACGGGGTGATATGTTTATTCTACTCTCTTCTCTAAAGATTTACAATAACGAACTTACGTAAACCACATGCCGGAAGAACTGCCCCCTGTCCTGCCCCCGGCTCGTATCCCGTACCCGGGATCAGGATTCCGGCCTTGTGGGGGCGCCCATCTTTTTCAGTTCTTTTTTCCTTTCATACATCTGATGATCCGCTCTTTCAAACCCATCATGAAACTGCTCATCGTCCTCCTTAAGGGTCGAAACACCGATGGAGATGACCACTTCTTTTGTCCGGATATTGTCTTCCACCTTGCGGTTAAATTCCTCGATCACCTCGGACATGGTGTCGAAACCTTTTTCCCGGAGGATAACGGCAAACTCATCGCCGCCGATCCGGAATACCGCTCCGTGGTTAAAATACTCGCACAGCATGGTACAGGCGTCCTTGATCAGTTTATCACCGGCAGCATGTCCCTTCGTATCATTGACCAGTTTCAGTCCGTTGACGTCGCAGACGATGACCGCCAGCTTTTTGATCTCATTTTCCTTGATCTGCCGGTTTAATTCCAGCTCGTACTCGGAATAGGCATGCTTATTCCTTACACCGGTCATGGAATCCGTATTGGCCATGCTCTGAAGCTTCCTGCTCCTTTCCTCTTCGGCATCGATCTTGCTCTTCAGCAGGATCCTCAGCTGAACGAGCAGCAGCGTGGCAAGGACGAATACGAGCGCCAGGATAAGGAGGAGCATATTCCTGCCGGATTTAATACTCCTCTCACTGATCTCCCGGATGCGGTCATGGATCACGCTCTCGTGGATCAGGACCACCATCTTCCAGTCGGTCCCTTCAATGGGTACGTAACACAGGGTCTCGTCGGCCCCGTCCGCAGTAAAGCTGATGCTGCCTTCGATGCCTTCCGAGAAATTCCTGATATTCTCATTCAGGACTTCATCGGAGACCACGCCCTTCAGCGCCTCAAAGATCGGCTTTCCCGAAATAAACGGCCCCAGTTCGGTATCGGTAAGGTTTTCCCCGTTTCTGGAATACACACCGAAATAGGTCCTGCCCTCATCCTCAAATGCGAGCAGATCCGAGATCTCCTTGATATCGATCTGCACAAAGCAGGCTTTCATGGGCTTGCCCATGACGATTAAGCCCGGCGTCGGCGTCGAGAGACACAGCTGTTTCGACGAACCATAGAGAAAGACCGTACTGATGCAGCGCTTATCCATCATTTCCCCGCTCAGGAAGGCATGTCTGCTTCCTCCGGTATAGGTGGTATAGCGCGTATAAACGATGTCGTCCTCGTCGACCAGGGCGAAGCGGTTTAAGGAGAGCAGGGATTTGACTCTACCTATGACAAGACGCAGTTCATCCTGTGTGTGGATATCCTCTTCTCCGATGAATTCGAGGGCCTTCTCCATCTGTTCGAAATTGTTGTCGATCAGATTTGAGATAGTTCTGGCACGGCGGTCCGCCATGGCCTCCAGGTAGAATTCGCTCACGGCGGAGACCGCTTCGTCGGTCGCCTCCCGGTTTCTCTCCGTAGACAATATCACGGTCGCGATCATGATCGCGGTTAATATGACGCTTCCTATGACTGCCGTCAGTACAAATGTTTTCCGTGTGATCTGTCTCTTCTTCATGATCCGCCACCATATAAAAGATCGAGCATGATCGATGCATCTTTCTGATATATGACCGTAGTGATCTCATCGGTCTTCTCCGGGAAAAGGCTGCCGGGCCGGTTTCCGTCGGCGATCTTCACCGCGATCTGTATCGTATCAAAACCGATCGAATAACAGTCCTGCACGCCGAGGCAGTAGATCACTCCGTCTCTCAGATACTGCAGCGCTTCCCGGTCATGATCCATGCCTACGATCACAGCCCCGCTCCCGCTTTCCGTAACGGCTCTGGCGGCGCCCACGGGATTACTCATATTGCAGCAGACGATCCCGTCCAGATCCGGATGCTCTTTCAGGATCTTCATGCTCAGCTCATACGCCAGATCCACGGAGTCCATATCATATTCGGTCGCAACGATCTCCATATCCGCATACTTCGCTATGGTATCCCGGGCTCCCCTTGCCCTGTCTTCATGGCAGGGTGCTCCCTTGCTTCCCACAAGCACGGCTACCTGCCCTTTATACCCGAGCTTTTTGCACAACGCTTCCGTCAGATCCGCGCCATCCTCGTAATTATGGGTATTTCCGACATAGGCGATCCTCCTGCAGCCCTCGGCCGCGTCAGAACTGGAAAAAGTCATTACCTTGCTTCCCGAAGCACACATTTCATCGAGGACCGGAGAAATGACCGCATCATCGGCCACATCCACTCCGATCACATCATAATCCTCTTTTTCCGCCTTATGCAGCCTTTCGATCTGATCTTCGGCA
Source organism: Lachnospiraceae bacterium (assembly GCA_016282915.1). Taxonomy (GTDB): domain Bacteria; phylum Bacillota; class Clostridia; order Lachnospirales; family Lachnospiraceae; genus NK4A136. The sequence continues at coordinate 2,399 of JAEELW010000024.1, forward strand.
GACGCCGCAGCCGGCGCCATATACTCATAGGTGATCGTTATCCCTTTTTCAAGATACTGCCGCTGGGCCTCCTCCATCCCGAGCGCCACGGCATCCCACCAGGGATGGACCGTTTTATACGTAAAATAAAAATTATAATGGTCCTTTAACGGTTTATAATCGTCCAGCTCATGGTCAAAATCCACGGCGCCCTTTACGGAAGCCTCCTCATCCGGGGAAGCTCCGTTTCCTTCCTCAGCCGTTCCGGCCCCGCCGGGTCCACTGCCGTTTCCTCCCTCTCCGCCGGGCCCGCAGGCCGTGAACGCGAGCAGTGAGCTCAGCATTATCGCAGCTATGCATTTTCCCGCAGATCGTCTCTTCATTCCGGTCTCCTTAATCCGTCCTTCCGCAGAATACGCACTTATCCCGCAGAGATCCCGTCCGTTACGCAGGATCCCCGCAAAAACTTCTATTTTGTATTATACCGCTGTCTTTTGCCTTCGTAAATCGTTAAATTCCAAAAAAGACTGCCGGCCTGAAACAGCCGGCAGATCCCGTTCGAATATACCTGATAAAAAGTTACTGGTCAGTCCTTAGCCGAATACCGATCTTCTGCATGCAGATATAGTCCGTGGCGCTCGATTCCGTCGCTAAGCCACTCTGTGAAACTGCCTCTATATAATTCAAACCGTACGAAACCGGGGGACATTCGGCATCCATGCCTCAGGTCCCCCTTGCTCAGCCATCCGGGCTTCGCATTTCTGAATATTTATGCAGTTTCGAGAGTGGCTAAGCTCCTCCATAGGCGGCCACGTCCTATATCATGCCTGCAGTGATCTTTGTCGACAGACGGCTAAGGAATGAACAGTAACGATAAAAAATGAAAAACTCAGACGCCGACGCCCGCAGAAACATAGCGGATCTCCACGGTGTCCCTGTATTCCGAGCCCTTCCACATTTCCATGACCCGTTCCATCACATCCGCTATGGTCTTGTCGCCCATCTCCGGGAGCAGCAGTACAAAACAGTCCTCTTTATACTGCATGATGATATCACTGCTCCGGAAAGCCTTCTGCAGGACTCCCGCAAACTCCGCAACGATGATCCCCAGTTCGCTTTCCTTATGTTTTGCCTTAAGTTCAAGGGATATGATCGCTTTATCCGCCCGTTTTCCGTAACGCCGTATATAGCGCATGATATAGCGGTAATTGACCATAAAATCTTCCATGCCGAGAAGCAGCGCGCCGCTTCCGTCCCCGCGTTCCTCCATGATCTGCGTCAGGCGGAGCAGCTCTGCATCCAGCTCCTTAGCTCCGCAGCCCTCGTCACTGTGGGGTTTATAGACGCAGCAATCGTGCTTCCCCTGATTCTTTACGCGGTACATGCTGCTGTCCGCATATTCAAAGAGGCGCAGATACTCATCGGAATGCTCCGGCACCAGCGCGGCTCCGACCGAAACGCCGATGGGAAGATCAAAGCCCGCTCCCATGAGCTTCCGGCATTCCTCCTTCAGCCCTTCGTTGAGCTCCCTTGTAAAGCCGGACACCTCCTTTTCATTCCGGATACCGGTCGAGAAGACCATGAACTCGTCGCCGCCGATCCTGCAGAGGACGTCTTCTTCTCCGCTGTTTTTCCTTAAAGTCTCCGCAAAGGCGCACAGGACCTTATCTCCCATATCGTGCCCGTGCAGATCGTTGATCAGCTTGAAATTGTCCAGATCGATCACCAGCAGCGCCCCCTTCTTCGTCCGGCAGAGTCCGCTGATCTTTTCGCTCCCTTTCATTTTGTTGTAAAAGCCGGTCAGATTATCCTGGGTGACTTCCTCGGTGAGGCTCTCGATCTGTTCGTTCATGCTCTTCACCGAACTCAGCATACGGTCGCGCTCGCGCTTTTCCTCATCGATATTCTCGATCAGGTACATCGCCCGCGCCACTCTTCCGTCCTCCAGCCGCTCCGACACGATATAACGCGCCCGCCGCCATTTCCCGTCATCGCTGACGAATTCGCAGGTAATGGTATTCCGGTCTTTCAGCCGCCGGTCGATCGTGGAAAAATCCACAAACTCCAGGATCTGTTCCCTGGTCGCGGCGTCGGAAAAGCGCGTCATGATCTCTCTTATCGTTTTCTGGCACTCATTTCTTTTCTTTCCCAGCATCTTCGAGGCCTCATCCCTGTTGTTCCGCACCTCGCTGAAGGTATCCCGGAGAAAATCGATCTCATGGAGCGAGATATAGATATCGGCCGTGGAAGAAAGCTGCGCCGTAAGACGCCGGGCCAGATCCGCACGTTTCTTGGAAGCATACATGATGATAGCTATGATGGCGGTCATCAGGACGACGACCGTGATCGTGGAAACAAGGAAAAGCCCCAACGAGCGGAAGGTACCGGTGGCATCGATGACCGAGATGCATTTCCAGCTGTCGCCGATGTCCGTCACATATACGATATAATTCTTGCCCACATAACTGCATTCAAAAGAAGTCTTATCCCCTTTCTGCATCTCGGCATAGAGGACTTCCCCGACAGAGTCACTGCCGTGGCCGTATTCCTTTCCGATCTCTTCCCGGTCGGAATGCGCCACGACCATGCCGCTCTGGTTCAGGATCATCTGTATATCCGCCGTTTTGGAGCTTACGGCTTCCTCGGTGATCCTTTGTATCCTGTCCAGTGACACATCGACGGATATGACGCTCACGCCGTCATCGAGCATCTTTCCGATGGCCAGCATGATGGCGCCGGTCTGCGCATCCTGATAGGGTTCCAGCATCGTAAGCGCCCCTTTACCGGCCATGGCCTTTCCATACCACGGGCGTTCGGTCGCAACATAACTTTCCGGCGGCACCCACCTGGTACCACTGAAAAAACGGCCGTTGATATAGCCATAGAGTCCCGTGGCATTTTCTTCCACCACGCTCCGGATGGCCGCGGTCTCATCAACGAGATACTCCTGTATCTCCTCGTCACTGCGGCCGCGCCGTATCATATCATCAAGGGCAAGCGCGGAAAAACGTACCGAGTCAAAATTGACAGCCAGGTATTTCTCTACCCGGTCCGCCAGCTTCATCGCATTCATCTCCCCGCTCTGGAAAAAGCGGCTGCGCCTTTCGGAATATACCATGCGGTAATAAGCCAGAACAATACATACAAAGAAAGCGATCACCAGAATGCTGATCACCAGAGAACGAAGGCCGCCGGATGCTGCCTTTTTCTTCTTCGATCCCGCTCCGCTGTCGAAGTGTTCCATCCCTGCCTTTTCCCCCAAAAAAGCTTCTATCAAAGATAATATCACAGAAGCGGCATTTTCTCAATCGAAACGTTACTGTTCCGCGGCTCTCATCAGGAGCCGCGAGATGCCGCATGAAAAAGAGGAATTTTGCCAAAAAAGATCCCCATACCATTTCTGATACAGGGATCCTGTCACCTCCATGTTAACTTAACGGAGGGCCTTCTCTTTCTTACCCGGCTGTTACTTACTTCCCTTTTTTCACCTTGATGACCACGGTCCTGGTCACGCCGCCGGCGTAGGTCAGTTTCACTTTTACGCTGCCGGACTTGCCATCCAGCTTCTTTATCAGGATGCGCTCCGGATCATCCTCATCCGCTTCGGCAGTCACGCCCTTGCCTTCCAATTCGACCTTGACCGGCGTAAGGGTCTGTACATGCTTCGCAGCATCCTTATAGGTACTTAAGATATTCACGGTACCGATCACCGTGGTCCCGTCCGCGCTTTCCGCCGCGGTCTTCGGTATGGTGAGCTTTGAAGCCTTCACCTTCGGCGTGGTCTTCTTTGCGCTCACGTTCTTCAGCGTGAATTCCACCGGCTCCGTGATGCCCTCTACCGTCAGGGTAAACTTCATGTCTCCGAGCTTCAGCTTCTTTGCATCCAGCGGCTTCGATCCGGTGTAGACCACTTTAATGCTCTCTCCGTCCATCTCCGCTTCAAAATCCGTGTATTCCGCACCGCTGCTCACCACCGCTACA
>JAEELW010000025.1 GCA_016282915.1 Lachnospiraceae bacterium
ACGGAATTCCTCCGTGATCACAGCCTTTGACTCCGCATCCATCACTTTGTTGAACAGATTGACCAGCAGCACATTGAGCGCCGCCGTATGTTTTTTCGCCATATGTCCTCCTGTCAGCTCCCGCGCCATGTTCTGCGACACATGACCGCGGGCAGCTGTTTTAACGCCCGGCCAGTTTCCGGTCCGCCTTCCTTCGCCGTTACCAGCGCATCACGATCGCGCCGTAGCCGAGTCCCGCGCCGAAACCGGACAGTACAAGCTTCATGCCCTTCTTCAGTTTTCCGCTGTGATTCAGTTCATCCAGCAGCGAGGGGATCGCCGCCGATGAAGTATTTCCGACACGGTCCAGGTTGTAAGGAAAACGATCCATGGAAACGCCGAGTCTTTTTGCGATCGCTTCGATGATGCGGATATTGGCCTGATGCAGAACATACAGATCGATATCCTCCGGTGCAAAGCCGCTCTGCTCCAGGGCTTTTTCGATGCAGTCCGGAACCTGGCGCACGGCAAATTTATACACTTCGCCTCCGTCCATATGTACATAGGAGTCTTTATAAGGAAAGATCTCCGTTGCAACGTCCCTGTAATGTCCGGCCTTACACTGAAGGACAGGCCCCCGGCTTCCGATGCTCCCCTGGACCAGTCCCAGCAGACCCATCCCCTCTTCGTCGGTAGCTTCGGCAAATACCGCGCCCGCACCGTCTCCGAACAGCACACAGGTCGTCCTGTCTGTCCAGTCTATGATACGCGACAGCACCTCCACGCCCACAACAAGTGCATTTTTGTAAACGCCGGTGGCAATATAGGTGTGCGCTGTCTGAAGTGCGAACAGAAAGCCGGAGCATGCCGCGTTCAGATCAAAAACCGTTGCATTCACCGCTCCGATCGCATCCTGCACCTGAAAAGAGGTGCAGGGAAGCATCATCTCCGCGGTACAGCAGGCCACGATCAGCAGATCCACATCCTCCGCTTTTTTCCCCGCATTCTCAAGCGCTCTCCTGCAGGCTTCCGCTGCAAGAGAGGAGGTCGTCTCCTCTTCCGCGATATGCCGCTCCCTTATACCGGTACGCTCGCGTATCCAGGCGTCGGAAGTATCCACCATTTTTTCCAGATCCGCATTTGTTAATATTTTTTTCGGCAGTGCGCTGCCGGTGCCGCTGATCCTGATCCTCATTCTATGCTCTCCTTTTTACGACCGGGCTCTTAATACGCCCGGAATCTCTCATAACGCTGCTCCGCGATCTTTTCCGGATCCATACCTTCATACTGCATCAGGAATTCCCGGATCTTTTCATTCAGATATTCCCCGATGCCCTGTGCCGTGTCTTTCCCGGCTCCTCCGAATTCCGGAACGATCCTTTCGATGACGCCGAGCCTCTTCAGATCCTGCGCCGTGATATTCATCACCTCGCTGGCCTCCTTCGCCCTGCCGGCGTCCTTCCAGAGTATCGATGCAAAGCCTTCCGGTGAAAGGATGGAATAGGTCGCGTTTTCAAGCATCCATACTTCATTCCCCACCGCGGTCGCAAGCGCTCCGCCGGAGCCTCCCTCGCCGATCAGGATACAGAGCACGGGTACTTTAAGCGCCGACATCTCCATCAGGCTCCGCGCGATGGCCTCGCCCTGTCCGCGTTCCTCCGCTTCTATGCCGCAGAAGGCTCCGCTCGTATTGACAAAACTGATGATGGGCCGGTTGAATTTCTCCGCCTGCTTCATCAGGCGCAGTGCTTTCCGGTACCCTTCCGGCTTCGGCATGCCGAAGTTTCTCAGCTGGCATTCCTTCGCACTGGAACCGCGTACATCCGCGATGACCGTTACCGGCTGGTTCTCGATAAAACCGACGCCGCCCACGATAGCCGGATCGTCCGCAAAACAGCGGTCTCCGTGCGCTTCCACGAAACTGTCAAAGATATACTCCATATAATCCAGCGCGGAAGGTCGTTCCATCCTGCGCACGCCTTTCACCTTTTCCCAGGCGGTTTTGGGCCTGTCGAGCCAGATGCGTTCCTTCAGGATCTCCGTCATATGGAAATGGAAATCTTTTCCTTTAAAATCGGCCCAGCTCTTTTTCCCGACACACTGATGCGCATGGATCAGGAAATATAACGTTTTCTTCAGGTTCTTGCGGAGCACGATCCCGTCCACAAAACCATGTTCCAGCAGAAACTCCGCCGTCTGAAAACCTTCCGGAAGCTTTTCGCCGATCGTCTGCCGGATCACGCGCGGCCCCGCAAATCCGATCAGCGCACCGGGCTCCGCCATGATCACGTCGCCGAGCATCGCAAAGCTTGCGGTAACGCCGCCGGTGGTCGGGTCGGTCAATATCGTACTGTACAGAAGGCCTGCGTCACCGTGTCTTTTTATTGCAGCCGAGGTCTTCGCCATCTGCATCAGAGAGATGATCCCCTCCTGCATCCTGGCTCCTCCGGAACAGCAGAAAAGAAATACCGGAAGCTTTTCTTTTGTAGCTCTTTCAATAGCTGCCGTCACACGCTCTCCCAGCACGTGCCCCATGCTGGCCATCATAAAACGCGCGTCGCATACGCCTACAACGGCTTCCTGGCCGAAGATCCTGCATTTCCCGACGGTAAACGCTTCCTTCAGCCCGGTCTTTTCCCTGGCTTCCGCGAGTTTTTCCTCATAACCCGAATAATTCAGCGGATTGCTCACTTCCAGTTCCGTGAACCATTCTTCAAAGCTGCCCGGATCCGCCACCATGCGGATGCGGTTTCCGGTCTTTACCCTGAAATATCCCTCGCATTCGTAGCAGATGAACCTGCGCTTTGCCACGCGCATCTTATCCACCATTTTGCCGCACTTCGGGCAGCGGATCAGCTCGGGATCCTCACTTTTCTCTGCTGCCGTTTCGGGTTTTTTCCATATATTCAGCCATTTACTCATGTCTTTTCCCCGCGCTACTCTCCCACTGCAAAGGAGATCTCTGCTTTCGCCGCCAGTTCACCGTCTACTTTGGCCGTTGCCTCCGCCACACCGATGGGTCCCTTCTGCTTTATGATCTTCACTTCAAACAAAACCACGTCGCCGGGTACCACTTTTCTCTTAAAACGTGCTCCGTCGATCCCGACAAAATACGCCGTTTTCCCTTTCCATGCAGGCAGATCCAGCAGCGCCACCGCGCCGGTCTGCGCCATCGCTTCCACCAGAAGCACTCCGGGCATGACCGGGTTTCCGGGGAAATGTCCCGTGAAATATGCTTCGTTCATGCTCACGCATTTTTTCCCCACCGCGCGCACGCCCGGCTCCAGCTCCTCGATCGTATCGATCAGCAGAAAGGGCGGTCTGTGCGGAAGTATGTTCATGATCTCTTTTGCACCGTATACTGACATTTTTTATCCCTCATATTTTTTGACAAGAAGACTTGCATTATGCCCGCCGAAGCCCAGAGAGTTCGAAAGCGCATATCGCACATCTCCCCGGTACTCCCCGCGGCAGTAATCCAGATCCATTTCCGGCTCGCTCCGTTCCAGTCCGACGGTACGGTGAATATAACCTTCCTGCAGTTCCTTTACACAGGTGATGAATTCCACCGCTCCCGCGGCTCCGAGAAGATGTCCGATCATGGATTTGGTGGAATTGATCTTCAGGCGGTATGCATGTTCGCCAAAAGCCAGCTTGATCGCCCGGGTCTCAAACAGGTCGTTATAATGTGTCGCCGTTCCGTGTGCGTTGATATACTCCAGCTCCTCACGCGCGATCCCCGCATCCTCAAGGGCATTGATCATCGCCCGGGCCGCTCCCGCTCCGTCTTCCGCAGGAGATGTGATGTGGAAGGCGTCGGCCGTGCTTCCGTAACCGGCAAGCTCGGCAAGGATCTTTGCCCCGCGTGCTTTTGCATGCTCCAGCTCCTCAAGCACTACGATCCCCGCTCCCTCTCCCATGACAAAGCCGCTCCTGCGCTCGTCAAAAGGAAGCGAGCATTGCGCCGGATCTTCGCAGGTACTGAGGGCTGTGAGCGCCGTAAAACCGGCGATCCCTATCGGCGAAACCGCGGCTTCCGATCCGCCTGCCACCATTACATCCGCCTCTCCGTAGCGGATCGAGCGGAAGGCTTCTCCGATGGAATGCGTCCCGCTGGCGCAGGCCGTCACCACATCGATATTCTTTCCTTTCAGGCCGTAGGCGATGCTCACGTTTCCGGCCGCCATATTCGATATCATAAGGGGCACCAGCAGAGGGCCGACCCTGGAAGGTCCTTTTTCCCTCAGATGCGCGCACTCCCTCTCGATCGCCTGCAGGCTGCCCACGCCGCTGCCCACAGCACAGCCGATACGGTAAGGATCCATCTTCTCAAGATCGATACCGGAATCCCGGATCGCCTCGCCGGCTGCCGTTACCGCAAACTGTGAAAAGCGCTCCATTCTCTTTGCGCTCTTTTTATCCATCGAAAGCGTCGGATCGTAATCCTTCACTTCCGCCGCAAGCTTCACCTTGTATTCCGTCGTATCAAAAGCGGTGATGGGCGCAAATCCGGTCTTTCCTTCTTTTACCGCAGCCCAGAACTGTTCCGTATCATTTCCGATCGGCGTTACCGCTCCCATTCCGGTCACTACCACACGTCTTACACTCATATTGCCATCCCTCCGTCAACACACAGCACCTGACCGGTGATATAACCTGCCCCGTCGCCTGCCAGAAAGGCGACGGCTTCCGCGATATCCGCGGGCTGTCCGATCCTTCCGACCGGGATCTGTTCCACCGCTTTCTTTTTTATATCCTCATTCATCGCCGCCGTCATATCGGTTTCGATAAAGCCCGGGGCTACCGCATTCACGCAGATCCCGCGCCCCGCCAGTTCCCTTGCGGCACTTTTGGTCAGGCCGATCAGCCCTGCCTTGGAGGCGCTGTAATTGGCCTGTCCGGCGTTTCCGAGCACGCCGCTCACGGAAGAGATGTTGATGATACGGCCGGATCTCTGCTTCAGGAACGCGCGCGAAAAATGACGTATCATATTAAACGCTCCCTTCAGATTGGTATCCAGCACCTTATCATAGTCCTCCTCCGACATCGTCATCAGAAGACCATCCCTCGTGATACCCGCATTGTTCACCAGTATATCCAGACGGCCGTGCTCCGCGATCACCTTCTTTGCCAGTTCTCCGCAGGCCTGAAAATCCGACACATCACACTGCAGAGCTTCCGCCGTACCGCCGGCCGCCCTGATCAGCTCCACGGTCTCCTGTGCTTTTTCCGCGGATCCGCTGTAGTTCACCAGCACCTTTGCGCCAAGCTGTGCAAGCTTCAGAGCGATCGCTCTTCCGATCCCCCGGCTCGCACCTGTCACCAGCGCGGTCTTATCCGTCAACATCTTCTCTCCTCCCATCGGCATGCCAAAACCGTTCTTACAGTCCCAGCTCCCGTATCACATTCTCCAGTTCTTCCACAGTTCCTATATTAAAGGTTTTTACTTCCTTATTGATCCGTCTCATAAATCCGGCCAGCGTTTTTCCGGGCCCGATCTCGATAAAGCAGTCCGCACCGTCGGCGATCATCCTCTCGATGCTCTGCTGCCAGCGTACCGGGCTGCAGATCTGTTTCGCCAGAAGACCGCGTATCCCGTCCGCTTCCGTGACAGCCTCCGACGTGACATTGGTATAATATGGTATCTGCGGCTTCTGTATGTCCGCGCTCTTCAGTTCCTCCGCCAGTTTTTCCGCCGCCTCCGAAAGCAGTGCGGAATGAAACGGTCCGCTCACATTCAGTGTGATGCAGCGCTTTGCACCTGCCTCTTTGCATGCGGCCGCAGCCTCTTCCACTGCACCGGCGTCTCCCGTGATCACGATCTGTCCGGGACAGTTATAGTTCGCCACCGATACCGGCTTTCCCGTTCTCTCACGCACACGTCCGCATTCCGCGTCCACAATATCATTATCGAGTCCCAGGACCGCCGCCATGGCTCCGCCGGAAGGATAAGCGTTCTGCATATAAATGCCGCGCTTGCGGACTACGCGAAAGATATCCTCCTCCTTCATCACTCCGGCCGCAGCCAGCGCCGCATATTCTCCCAGGCTCAGTCCCGCACAGAGCTCCGCCTTAAGTCCTTTTTCCAGCGCGCTCTTCCACATGGCCAGCTCCGCCGTGATCATGGCGATCTGCGTATATTCCGTCTGATCCAGTTTTTCATTTTCCGTAAAGCAGATGCTCTCCAGATCGAGCCCGCTTATCTCCGACGCACTGCGAAACAGTTTCCGCACCGTTTCACTGTTATCATAAAAATCTTTTCCCATTCCGGGATACTGCGCTCCCTGTCCCGGGAAAATAAAAGCGATCTTACCCATTCCCTGTCCTTTCCGAATGTTCCTGCGTTCTCCGTATCAAAGCTTAAGCAGCTGCTCCGCTTCCCGGACGATCCCCTTCACGATATCCTCGCAGCTTTCTTCACTTTTGATCAGGCCTGCGATCTGTCCTGCCATAAGCGTACCGTTAACAACATCTCCGTCGATCACGGCCTTTTTCAGCGAACCGAGCGTGAGTTTCTCAAGCTCCATGAAATCCGCGCCCGACTGCTCCAGCTTCAGATACTCTTTGGTCATGCGGTTCTTCAGGCAGCGGACCGGATGTCCCGTGCTGGTCCCCGTCACGGTGGAATCGATATCCTTCGCCTTGATGATGCGTTCCTTAAAGGCCGCATGCACGATGGATTCCTTTGCCGCCACAAAGCGGGTTCCCATCTGTATGCCTTCCGCACCGAGCATAAACGCCGCAGCCATGCCTCTGCCGTCCGCGATACCTCCGGCAGCGATCACGGGGATCTTTACCGCATCCGCTACCTGCGGGATCAGCGCAAAGGAAGTGGTCACGCCGATGTGGCCTCCGCTCTCCATGCCTTCCGCTACAACGGCGTCCGCTCCCGCCCGTTCCATCATGACAGCCATAGCCGTACTGGCCACCACCGGGATCACCTTCACGCCGGAAGCTTTCCAGAGCTCCATGAATTTCCCGGGATTTCCGGCTCCCGTTGTCACGACTCTCACGCCTTCTTCCGTAACGATCTTTGCCACTTCTTCGGCATTCGGATTCAGAAGCATGACATTGACGCCGAAGGGACGGTCCGTCAGTTCCTTGCACTTGCGGATCTCTTCACGTACCACCTCCGGGGGGGCCGATGCTGCGCCGATGATCCCCAGGCCTCCGGCGTTGGATACCGCAGCCGCTAGCCGGTGCTCTGCCACCCAGGCCATACCGCCCTGGATCACAGGATATTCCGTTCCCAAAAGTTCAGTTACTCTGTTTTTCATCTTCCCATCGGGCTCCTTGTTCTCTGCTTCAGATCTCTACGCCGTTCTCTTTCAGATAATCCACTACGGATCCGACCGTGGTAAAGCTCTCCAGCTTTTCCGAAGGGATCTCTACGCCGAATTCCTCCTCCAGAGCCATGACCAGTTCAAAGAGATCCAGGGAATCCGCCTCCAGATCCTTTTTGAAATCACTTTCCAGGGTGATCTCCTTGCCCTCTACGTTCAGCTGCTCCTCGATGATAGCGATCATTTTTTCCAACATGACTTTTCTCCTCTCGTTATTTTTATTTTGATAGTCAAGTGTTTTGATACTCAAACTAATTGCCTTAAACAAAATATAACATTTTATTTTGAAAGTCAAGATATTTTTTAACAAAAAAAAGAAGAAGCATTTCTGCTCCTTCTTCTGCATGTTCCCTGTCATGATATTGGGGGACGATTGAGTATTCCATATCCGCAATCGCTTACGTCCCTTCCCTCCGCCCGGCGGCAAACTCCGCTGAAATGCCTGCCGTACAGGCTTTTCACTTCACCTCGGACCAGTCCGACATCGGGATCTCCTCTCCCAGATAGAAGGCCATACAGATATTGCGTGCTTCCCAGCTCATCAGTCGGTCACGGCCGAGGAGCTTCGGGCGTCCCTGTTCATTTTTCTCCCCGAAAGAGGCTTCCACATGGAAATAGATCCCGTTCGTATCCGGACAGACCTGCATAAAACGGATACCCCGGACAGGCTCCGACGGTGCCAGCACCAGGAATTCTTCCCGTTTTCTTCCGATGTCCACGATCGCCTGGTCGATATTTCTCTCCAGACTGCGCTTATCAGTCACACCCTGTTCCTTATCCGTGATACGAAGTGTCCAGGACAGTTCCTTCTTCTCCTCTGTATTTTCCGAAAGCGCAGTATCAGCGGCGTACACAGCCAGAGCTTCCTGGCGCGCATCTGCTGCTGAGGGCAGGATTTCCGGCATCGCCGCTGCGACAGGCTGTACTCCCGGTTGCACTCCCGGCTTTGCCGCTGTGAAAGTCTGTACTCCCGGCTGCACTTCCGGCATTGCCGCCGTAAAAGGCTGTACTTCCGGCTGTGCTTCGGGCATCGTCTCCGTGAAAGGCTGTACTCCCGGCATTGCCGCTGTGAAAGGCTGTACTCCCGACTGTACTTCCGGCTTTGCTGCCGTACCAGACTGTACTCCCGGCCGGGCTTCCGGCATCGCCGCCGCAACAGAGGATACTCCCGGCATTGCTTCCGCAGAAGGCCGGATTCCGCTCTCATCCGCAAGACAGCTCTTCCAGGCATCGA
>JAEELW010000026.1 GCA_016282915.1 Lachnospiraceae bacterium
GTAGTTCTCTGCATTGTTCATATCGTATTCTGTATCCGTTCCCTCTGCATATTCCTTCAGTGCATTATGCAACAGAGAATGATAAACCTCCGGAATGTTGTCTAGCGCCCATTCTCCGCCCTCTTTCTTGGAAAGGACAAGACCATCCTTGACGTACGCAAGTACTCTTGCCAGATTCAATATCAGATACATCGGATTAGCTGTAATCTCTTCCTCTGCATCAGCTATATCATTCCAGATAGAATCTATGTAATCCTGTACCGGTACATCTGCAAAAGTATCTTTGACCGGCGCGCCGAAAAGGCACTTACCCCGATGGTTTATGATCGTAAAATGCGCTGCAAGATCTTTATCCTCGCCCTTCATTTTTGAAATATATTCATCCGGGTCTTTTTTATACCGGTCAAGATGTGCAACGGAAAAATGCAGTTCAAAAGGAGTCGGATAAACAAACGGCTTGCAAACGCTTTGTTTAACGATACTCATTTCAATTCCTTTTGCCGGTCCCTTGGCGTTTAATCCCACCACCATGTCCATATAGGATCTTTTAAGCGTATCCGATATGGGATCCTTCACTACTACGATCAGATCAATGTCGCTCTTTGCCGGATTATAACATCCCATAACTGCGGATCCATGCAGATATACTCCCACCAGGTTTTCCTTCAGGATTTCTTTTGATCGTTCTGTAAAACTGCTAATAATCGCATCCATTTCTCATCTTTTTCCCACTTCTCTCTGTCTTAAGAAAGCCGGCGAACTCTTTCATCATTAATAACATGAATCAACGGGGCACCTTCGATAATACCCTTCAGTTCCTTCTTTAAGAATGCCGGACGAATGTCATTCTCAGAAAACTCATCGATCGGAACCCATACCAGTTTTTCTTCCGCATCTGTTGCAGTTTCAAATGAGGCATTATCCGGCGCGTCCATAGTATAATAGTACTCGAGCTCATGGCACTCTTTCCCATCTATGAGACCACCCACTCCGTTAAAGAAATTCTCACATATGATCGCGATCCGTCTGGCTGCACATTTTACGCCGGTTTCTTCAAAGGTCTCCCTCTCAATGCAGGACTTTGAATCCTCACCCAGATGTACGCCACCACCGATCATATAGTAGTAGCCGCCATACTTAGACTTAACAAAAAGCATCTTCCCGTCACGGACAATGATCGCCCCGGTTCTGTAGCGAAACCAGTATCCAGCTTTTTCCATGCCACAATCAAAATTGCATTTCTTTATTTCCGGCATTTCCTTACATCTCCCTCTGTTTACCTGTAATCCCCCGGTTCTTTCTTTGATCTCAGAACCTGTTCCAATGGATCCGGTCTTTTACCTCTATATTTTTCTGCTCAGGCATGGATACATTTTCCCTGGGTTTGCCTATACCTATAAAGCATGGCATAAAGTAATCATCCGGATAGCCCAGCACCTTCCCTGCGTGTTCAGATTCATCGCCTAAAGGGATACGAAGATTACAGCCATATCCTCATCACTTATGCCTTTCGGGATAGCCTCAAGAAGCTTGACCACAACATCCCTGTCCCGGACAATGATAAAATGCCAGTCTCTCATGTGATCATTTGTCGGCGCTTTCATAGCTGCCGAAATGATCCGTTCCATGACAGCGTCAGATATTTCCTCAGTTTCAAAATCCCTGATCGTTCTTCTCTTTTCGATCACATCATAAAACTCCATCTATATCCTCCCTGCTCCTGATACAAGCAATCGTTTTCCACTCTCTTTCGTATCAATGCTTCCTCACTCCACCTATATAGGCAACTGAATGGTTTCCTATGGTCACAAGGCCTTTTCCCGAATATCTGTCAAACACCGCTATGACAGCATCCAGATATTCCTTATATTTCATGTCATATCCTTTCAGTGAATAAGATGCCGATAAGCTTCTTGATATGAACATATCTTTATCAAAGTTCAACGGATGATCAAACGAGATATACTCATAGCTGCCGCTGTAAAAATCCTTTATTCTTTGATCGTCTTTAACTATACCCCCACCAAATCCTTTGAATTCGGGGCAATATTCAGAATATATATCAAACAATCGCCGGTTGACCGGATCAGCTTCATCCCTGATATTCCAGATCAGAATGACTTTCCCCACATTCTTTAGGATCCGTGTGCACTCTTTCCTGAAACTATCCACATCAAACCAGTGAAAAGCCTGTGCAGTTGTTACGAAATCTACAGAGCCTGCCTGAAGAGAGGTATGCTCAGCATCCCCTTTTATAGACCTGAAATTCGGATATCCGCTAAGTTCTTTTTCTGCCATCAGCCGCATATCATCATTGGGCTCAACCGAATAGACCATGCTTCCTCTGTCAAGCAGATGCTTTGAAAACTTACCTGTGCCGGAGCCGATATCGGCTATAACCGAAGATGGCGATATGCCGTACCTGTCATACAGGCAGTCTATCAGTTCCTCCGCATAGTCCGGTCTTCCAAGCGTATATGCATCAGCGTGACCGTCAAATCTGTTTGTGTTCATTTATAACTTATACCTCATATCCGGATACCGGTGTATTATATCATATCCGGGACCATGATAGTAAGCAAAATCTTACAGAGTTTCTCCTTTTCATAAGGAAACTATATCGGAAAATACTCTTCTTAACTGCAAAGACCTGTGATATAATACTGTACGTAAAACGCATGATCATACGGATCGAGGGGAGTATTAATATGGGATATGTGATCCAGTCCGGCAGATACGAGACAGGTACAGAAGAACAGCAGCTCGGTTTTCGCCAACTTTTAGGAGAAGATGCATTATACAGTTTTGATCTGTATTTTCACTGGTATAATATCATCCATGAGCTGGGGCATTGTTTTGCCGGCCAAAGTAGCATATATCAGGATTCCAATATCGATCAGGAGATGTTCGTAAACGAATTTGCCATCGGATACTACACCTATGTCGGCGAAACACAGCGGCTTAATGAATTGAAAGCACTGATACAGGGTATTATCGACAGGATGCCATCCCCCGTCCCGGCAGGCGAAACGTTCTTAGATTTTTATAAAAAGATATGGAATACAGATGCGCTCATGCAGGTGATGATCTACGGATATTTCCAGTTCCGCAGCGTATTGGAGGCCTTCAAAAAACAAAGGAGTTTTGAAGATATAGCAACGGAGCTTGGGGTTAAGATCCGTCCTTCGGATATTCATAAATGTAATGCGGAATTATCTTCTGCAAATGCGGGAAAGTATCTTGATACAGCACTGGAAAACATGAAAGAATTTGGTTTTGACATTCCCCGGGTCCGTCTGGAGCTTATGGATGATCCCGGGATACAATGTGCAAGATGGGAAGAAGACAAATAAAATGAATATAAAATAATAGGCGGAGGAAGATATGGTAAAGCACGTAATTCTCTGGAAACTGAAAGAAGAATACTCAGGTACTCAGATCGCCGAGATCAAAGCCGGAATAAAAGAAGGCCTGGAAGGGCTTAAAGGGCAGATTCCCGGCCTGATCGAGATCAAAGTCAATACGGAACCTTTGTCCAGCTCCAACTGTGATCTTATGCTGGATTCAACATTTACGGATGAGGACGCCCTTAAAGGCTATTCAACGCATCCTGCTCATGTAGCGGTAGCAAATGGCAAGGTAAGGCCCTTTACCGCTTCAAGAACCTGCATGGATTATGAGCTATAAGCACGTATACATCACTATGTCATTAGGTTCTATGAACACCTCATAACCGGCTTCCTTAACTTTTGCAATGATTCCATCCACATCATCTGTAGCAAAAGCTATATGCCGTAATGCTCCTTTGGTCTTAATGCTTTCTACCATCTTCTCATATTTTTCTCGAACTTTTCCGTATATGCTTCTTTCAGCTCTTCAGGGTTTATACCATAACAAAGGCAAACATCATTAAAATACATAAGAACATCTGCCATCTCTTCAACAAGTGCTTTCCGAAGCTCCGGATCTGAAGCCGCCCGGGTTCCGCCATTCTTCTTTACAATGTCGATGACTTCCCCGATCTCGCCGATCATCCAGAGCAACTTATTCTTCCCGGTCTCTGGGCCAATAGTTTCCCACTTGTCCTTATATTGCTCCTGAAGCCGCTTTTGCATCTCCTGCATCTCATATATTGTAAAATCCGTCATGATCTTTGTTCTCCCATATTATATCTGACTTCTACCCAGAATATTAGCATCGATAACGTCTGTTATCAATATAGTCTTTATAAAGTATAGCAGGTTTTCCCAGACTCAACATTTCGTTTATATCACAACAACAAATTGATAATTGATTTTTATCCAGGTCAAACTATACTATAAGTATGAGCTCATAAAAAGCAATAAAACATAGCGATCATAAAAGGAGAAATAAGTGAATATAAAGATAAATGAAAAACTGAAGCAATTGAGAGCTATCAAGGGTGTCACCCAGGAAGCACTCGCGGATCACCTTGGAGTGACCCCTCAGGCCATCAGCCGCTGGGAGTCCGGCTCTGGCTATCCTGCGATCGACTATCTTCCGGATATTGCCGATTATTTTGAGATCAGTGTGGATGAACTGTTAGGCGTAAAAACTACCGAAAGAGAAGCCCGTCGGGAAGACATCTATATGACCATCGAACACATCGAAGAATGTGGCTATAATACATCCGCCATCGATCTGTTAAGAGAAGCGCATGAGGAATTCCCTTCCGATCAAAAGATAAGCCTGGCTCTTGCAAAAGCACTTATATCAACTAAAGATGAAGACGCTCCAAACAAGACATACCTGCACGAAGCCGAAAAGATCCTGCGTTATCTGATCCGTCATACGGATGAGCTTGATTTCCGTTTCACCTGTACAAAAGAACTTGCCATCCTCTATAAAGAAGCATGGAAGGACGAAGACGGATATAAAGAAACTCTGGACATGCTCCCCGGGATAGACTCCTGTAAAGAGATCTTTTTTACAGACTATTTTAACGGAGCCACCCAGGATCAGACCATGATGAATAAATGCACATTAAGCATTTTACAGAAAACAGTAAACATCCTGCGTGATCATGTCGCATACTCTCTTCCTAATACCAAAAGATCATGGAATGATAAACTCAGTCACTTCGACTGGTTGATCGATATCTGCGAACATGCTGAAAAACTGATAGCCGGTGATGGATCCGTAATACTTGAAGCAAACAAAGCTATCCTTTATCGGTATAAAGCTACCTACCTTATTGCACAGGGCAAGAAAACAGATACACTTACATCTCTTGAACGCATGTGTGACTGCCTTGAAAAGCTTTGTCATGACTCTTGTCCTGACAGTATACCCGGAACCCCTCATAACCCAGCCTGGTATTTCCTGCCGTATCTGGATCAGGACAGATATGATCCCATCAGGGATAATAAGCGGTTTGTAAAACTGAAAGAGCACCTGGCCGCTATGGCGATCTGATCTTCACATCAGAAAACCACCCCATTTGAGGTGGTTTTCTGATGCTTCCGCTTCACCTATATCTTCGATTTTGCATCATTCATCATTTGCCTCGGCCATTCCTTCTCTTCAAGTTTTTCCAGCAGTTTATTTGCTTTGCGGATCTGGCTGAAAAATATAATGTAGTAAACGATCGCAGCTCCAAAAAACGGTACAGTCACAGAAATGAACATATCTTTGTATGCGGTGGGAGCCATATCCGAAAAGATTCCCATGATCTTTATGCCCAAAAACACTATCCCTATTGTTGCAACATACTGGGCGACAAAAACCAGAATAAAGGGGAACTGCCTAAGATGATAATGAATAGACAGGATCAGGGTGATAAGTATCGAGACCGCCAGTATCGTAAAGATGTTTTCCGTATAATACCTGTCGGTAAAGTTATACATCTTTTCAAGGCATAGCTTGCCGCAGACGATCAGCGTGAAACAGATACAGACTATGGAAAAGAAATTGCTTTTATTGATCAGCTTCATTTTTCCTTCCTCCCCTGAAACTTATTCAGTCTTTCATAGAATTCATTTTTATAACTCCGGTTCATGATGAGCTTCTCATCATTTTTAAGAAAAATGATCACTCTCATGTTGATATCACCCTGCAGTTTCCGGATCTTATAGATATTAACGATCGCAGATTTACTGATCCTCACAAAACCGATATTCTCATACTCCTCAAGTACATCCCTGAGAGCTTCCCGAATCTCCACGCACATATCCTTTGTGTATGCATAGGTCCTTCTATCCACGGTTTCGATGTAATAGATATCCGCGAGGGCTACGGTTACTTTCCTTCCATCACAGCTGCCCTCCATGTATCTCAGGTTATCTTTCAGGCGCTCCAACACCGCAGCGGTCTCTTCATCGATAGTATTGTAATGCAGCTCCAGATAATTCTCTTTCAGATTTTCTTCTTTTGTTTTGATCAGTTTCATACTGTTCCTTTATAAAATGAACATGATGCAGAGGAGGATATAGGACAGCTTAACATTCCTGTTTGTCAGAAGATATACGCTTCCGAATACAAATCCGCCTGCTGCCGTATATAAGCCGGTCGCCATCGATCCCTTGGATAACCAGTGACCAAGCCCCCATGTAAGGGCAACCAGTACGCCTCCGAAGGGGAAACTGTTATTACCCGACCACTTTTCAAACGCCATCTGTCCGAAGATTATTATAAGCAGTACAAGCGCCACTTCAAACAGGTAATAGATATATTGAAAGGTGAAGAGAAGGGGGCCACGCCTGCTGAACTCGGTAAGGACCTTGCTCCCGTTCCAGTCGATCCAGGTTGAAACCAGACATAATACTGTTCCGGCTGCGATCATAACCCACTGCTTTGCTTTGATCGGGTTCTCTCTGTCAAATATGGGGATATTTTTCAGATTATCGATAAGATCAAGGCCGCTTTTTTTTCTGCATTCCTTCACTACCAAATAAGCCCCAAGCCCCCATACAGAACAGGTCACGATCCAGTGGATGATAGTCTGTATGGTATCAAAATCCTTTATATCTCTTTGATAGAGCTTAGGCTCGATCAAATAAGCCAACAGGAGTTCAAATCCTATCACACCGAATACTTCCAGCGCGTATCCGAGATATCTCAGTCCCTCCGTAAATCTGCCCGTCTTTCTTTCAATGCTCATTTCCATTTTCATTTCCTCCGTTTGTGGTTTCTTATAAGCTCAGGTTTGTTATGTATTACCTGTTCTCTTTCGATGAACCCACAATACTACGGGAGAAATCACCTTACAACAATTCCGGTATCAAGTTGCGTCCCGACATGTCTAAGTTGCAAATTATCCCTTAATGATTCTTTGCACTAACAAGACGCCCTGTTTAGGCGCCGTATAGTCCGAGAATATAAAACGCACCTTTGAATGCAAGCATTCTCGGCGCGTTTTTGTTCTCGGACTGCATAACTTTGTCGTTGGGCACACTCATTTATCCTCTTTGGGGCAAAATCTCTTATCCTCTCCCCCCTCCCGAGGACTCCTTCCGGTCACCTCAAAAATCCTTCCTGAAAAGCTCCTTTTGCACCCTCCCCCGGGTCTCCTTAAAGCACCCTCAAAAGCCTGTAAATACTGCATTTCAGCCAATAAAAAACAGACCCTGTGGAGACGGTTTGCGGCGTCTTGATAAGGTCTGTTTTGTAGGTATTTTTATGTGTTTTTGTTAGTATGTCAGAGGATAAAGCTGAGTGCCCCGGAGGCGATAAAGAGCTTTACCCCAAATTATAGTATACAGACCTCATCTACGGGGTCTATTATAACCATACCTATTTCAACCTGCAAGATAGCAAATTAACCAATTAAGAGAATTAAAAAAGGCGCAGCCCCTATTCCAAACAAAGCTACACCTTTACCCAACCATTTATGTGGCATCAGATATAACAAGTAGATCTTATGCGCTCTTCTGCCCGGCAAGTTCCTGTACCTTCTCAAGAGAAAGTCCCGAATACTCTGCCACCTTTTCAATAGCTATACCATCGGCCAGCATCTTCTTAGCATTCTCCACTCTTACTTCATCCGCTACCGACATTCTCATATCTTCCATCACTTTACACATGGCCGCCACTCCTTTCTCATCTTCCTTAAAATACCTGACCTTATCCGCCAACTGTTTATAATGCATATCTCCCGGATCAGTGCAGAAAAAATCATGCATCAGCTTTCCTAATTCTGTAGTACTATTCCTATCTTCCCCATTAACATATATTATATGCTGTCCGTCATTAAAAGGCTGACCTATATTCGTAATCTTCCTCTCCACCGTATATATCGGCTGATTACCTTTTATAACATCATGTTCCGTGATAAATATCACATATGAATCCGGTAGCTGGTCGAAATCCTCCCCAGGGTTTAACGAATGTGCATCCAGAATACTGGAATGATATCTTGCTCTCTTGAACCCAGCGCCTTTATCTGCCCTTTGGATTTCCACATCATACAGGCATCCTTTACTGTCCTCTGCGTCAATATCAAGCCATATATCACGTCCAAGAAGATTCTTCATAACCCGTTGCGTCTTAACACTTTTTACAGACAGATCCGGCTTTCCAAGAATAATCCGAAGAATAAGTTCGGTTCCTTCTATATTATCATCAAAGCAGGCATTCATGAAATCGTCATCGATCAATCTGAAGCCTCTGAGACGCTGTAAATCTTCCTGATGAAGTTGCTCTTTATCCATTTATCCTACCACCTTTTAGTACAATAATATCCTAAATTTACGCATTTTTCAACCTGTCATATCAGGTTAATGTGTCCCTGCAGAGCCCTCTCCTGCATCTCACTACTAATCCCGATATACCTCTGTGTTATAGCAACAGAACTATGCTGGAGGAGCTGCTGTACCAATACAATATTGTAGTCATTATTCTTATAGATTTCCGTAGCAAAAAACTTTCGGAAGGAATGTGTACCGATATTCTCCAATCCCAAATAGTCTGTCACGATCTTTAACTGCTTCTGAACCGCCCTCTCCCCTATCGTGAACAGCTTCTCTTCTTCTTTTATGCCATTTTCCACAGCGTAGAGTTTGATATACTGATATATGGGAAGAGGAACAGTGAATACCCTTTTCTTTTTCGTCTTCTGCTCGACTATATCCAATCGGTACCGATCACCATCCCGGATGATATCTTTCATACGAAGATCAAGGATGTCTTCAATCCTGATCCCCAGGTTTGCTTCTAAAACCAATGCCGTAGCAATCCGATTATTAGCTCTAAAACCTGCGCCACCGGATCTCATCGTCCGAATGATCTCCTCATACTGCTCTTTTGTCAGAGCAACCGTTGTCTTGTTAGCCATCCCCCCTCCTTATAAAAGTTCGTATTTTACCATTGCTATAGTTCGTATTTAATATCATTATATCATAACATCTTATAATATCAATATTTTTCTGTTCGTATAATCCCGAAATAACGCACTTATCTTCATTCCTATACAGATTATAACCTCCAAAAGGGTGTTCCTGAGAATTTTTACCATATATCTATATAAAGCAATTTCGAAAGGAGCTTTTACTATGACAAAAATGATCTCACTTGATACATCATCCAAACTCAGCGGCTGGGCCTATTGGGAAGATGCCGTCCTGATAGACCACGGCGTGATCGATATGTCCGGCGTCAAAGATCCCGAAGACCGTCTTAACCGGATGTGCTGCTCCCTGACATCTCTCCTGGCCGATCATACCCCTGATATCGTGGTAATAGAGATGGCAGTCGTCACTACCAATGCCAAGACCCAGCGTATCTTATCAGAGATAGTTGGTGCCGTTCGTGGGTGGTGCGTATCCCGTGCAGGTAACTGTGCCTTCTATTGTATCAGACCCACAGAGTGGCGTACGAAGGTCTGTAACAAAGCCGAAAAGCCGCCCAAATCCAAGAAATACGGTTTGAAGGAATGGGATATATCGAAGGCCCGTGAGCACTTCGGCTTTGATCCCGTTACCGATGATGAGGCTGATGCCGTCCTGATCGGTCTGGCGTACTGCCGGTTGTTCGTCATATGACTTTAATGCCTTACTTTCCACCCATCAGATACCCTGGGGGGTGTTTTTCGAAATATTTATCATATATTACTGTATCAAATAATAATTTAGTAGTTCAGAAAGGAGATAATTAAAATGGCTGCTAATAACACAACACAGATCAATCTTACCAGCAACACACACACTACCATGTCCACTGTACCGACTACAACAGCCGCCAAAAAGAAGCGTGGTCCCAGGAAGGACAGGAGCAAGAGCAAGTACTCTGAAGAGGACTTCAGGAAGATGCCCCGTGATCAGCAGTTTGAACTGGCACAGAAGTACATGATGCTTGGAGACGATGAGTTCGACGACGGAACTTTTCAGATCTCCAAAAGCCAGTTTTGTAAGGTCTGCAACGAGCTCGGTATAAAGAAGGAAACATCGGTCATCGATACCCAGGCTGTGAAAAAAGCCTCCGAAGGAACCGTGCTCTACATAGAACATGGTAAGAGGAAGACCGAGCGTAACAACTGGACCTACTCTGAAGGCACCTCTGATAAGGTAGATCGTCTTCTCGGGGACATACCTTCCACTATGGAAAGGTCTAAGCTGATCGACAAGATCTTCAACGATGCACTCGACCAGTTGCTCGAGGAGAAGGGCGCCGGGCGCTTATACTGGGACTACAAGCGTACTGACGAAAAGAAAAAGCTCTGATTAACGGCTAAGAAGCCATCCGAACACCCTTATGTGCGCCATATAGATAATCCTGTGCATGTAGGGGTGTTCTTTTTATGTTAGCATACACACTAATATGTACATATTATATAAGAGTCTCCATAAGCGCATCTTCCTGCTCGCTTGCTCTATTCAGATCACTTTCCCGAGTACCCCCCTTCTATCAGGTTATAATCAGCATTCAAGAAAGCTGCTTCAAAGGTCTAATAAACATTATACATAGACTTTCTCATCCTTTGATGATCCGCCCCGCCTATGATCAGTTCTGACCAACATATATCATCCTTCTATGAGCATCATATCACTCTCATCATCCATGAACGTCCTTATCAGATCCATAGGACTCAATGGTCTAATAAACATTATAAATAGACTTATGTACCCTTTACCGGACTTAACCCAACATAGAAGTCGATCTCCCCCTAAGGCATGCTCTTTGCCGGTAACAACACCGCTGTATATTATCATACTGATTCAAGCGATAGCATCATCATCTTCTTAGTCTATCCTCAGAAGAAAACACATAAGAACCCAGCGTAGAATTGTTAACAGCTTTTGGATATAAGAATACCCCCTGCAAATAACAGAGGGCTTCTTAAAGGTCTTAGTTAATAAGAGAAATCATTCCGTTACTATTGGATTGGAATCTATGTATTGAAGATTCGTACATAATCCCGTAGAGTTATCAACGAAGAATATTACTGTTCTTTGGGGTTCGTATGTATAAATAGAACCTTTGATCCGCTTTCCATAATTATATGAAACCTTGTAATTAGATCCTGACAGTTCATATTCCAAACCCTGTTTCTCTAAAAAGCCCTCTATTTCATCATATTTCAGTTTGGGGTACTGTGCCATACGCTCTTTATATATATCAGTTTCTTCTACCGCAGGCAGGGGGGTATATGTACCAGCGCAGATATTTCCTGCATAGAATATGTTAAGCGAATATACATTGTAATGATTTACAATACCATTCATATCTATCATCATTACAGGACAATCATATATTTTGACAGGAGTCTCACTCTCTATAGCAAATCTTATATGCAAGAATGTCTTACCAAGGTCATCCTGAATACTGATATCATCCATAATACCAACCTGATTTGTAGTAATAGAGTCTCCTGTCACTTCATCATCATTAGCGCCCATGGTAACCTTAATATCAAAATCATAAGT
Source organism: Lachnospiraceae bacterium (assembly GCA_016282915.1). Classification (GTDB taxonomy): domain Bacteria; phylum Bacillota; class Clostridia; order Lachnospirales; family Lachnospiraceae; genus NK4A136. Next base: position 11,880 of record JAEELW010000026.1, read on the forward strand.
ATTCTTTAATGTATCAATTAACTCTGCTACTGTGATCGAACCATCCATCGGTATAATTTGGTCTTCTACCTGAATGATCGGATCACCCATTTTAGAATTAACGATCTCACTTTTGGGCTCAACAAGTTTATAAGAAGCTATTCTCTCTTCTTCAGGAGATAATTCTACAGCTTCTTCCTGTTCTTCCTCTGTCTTGTCAGACTCACCTGCGGATTCCTTTATCTCTTGTGCCACCTCTGCCGCAAACTGTGCTTCCTCCTCAGACATACCATAATCTTTCTGGAGCTGGTCTGCCATCTTTTCTGTTTCACTCTTCCCGCATCCGGTAAAAGCGCTGAGCGATAATACCGTTGCCAGGATTGCTGCTACTACTTTCTTTTTCATTTTTTCCCTCCCTTATGAATATCATTTTGCCCCGACAATAGTTAAAAATATGCCTATAACACCATATTTATCGGTCCTTAATATGCGGTATTACTCTATCCTACTTTGTAGCATTTGTCAATATTCAATCGCAAATAGTGATAATATTACCAAAAACGAGGTAATAGCAATGAAAATCACTAAAACAACATCACCGCAAAAGCCACTTAAGGATAAGGTTAGCATCTCTCTGGATCCGGATGTCGTTACAAAGATCCAGCGACTCGCCGAAGATGATGACAGAACCTTTTCTTCCTATATAAATAAGGTCTTAAAGGAGCATATCAGGACGATGGAAGATCCCGTCATCGAGTAAGTCTGTTTTTTTGGTTTCATAATATTCACACTACTTAGTTTCTGCTTTATAAACACCTTCTATATCTATATACCGGCTTACTCTCACGAGCTTGCATCTTTCCTGATCGGATTCACCCTCCTTTCATATCCGATTTCTGTGACGATGCGTCCGGACGGCCGGCAACGCCCCGTGCAGTAGAAGCTATACTCCCCCTGCAACTGTGCCCGGTACTAAAGCATTAGCTTGCTCGATTCCCAAGCGGCACAGATTCATACCTCCGATCCTGTCGTCGTTCGATCTATAGCCACAGCTCTGGCATATGAAGATATGTTTTTTCTTATCCCTATTCCCTTTATCCGTATATCCACATATCGGACAACGCTGGCTTGTATAGTGCGGATCCACTTTAATAACGATCGAACCTTTAAGCCTTGCCTTATAAATCAGCTTCTGCTCCAAATCGAAATACGACCAAGAGCACATTGTATAGCGATTTTTCCTCTTGACCTTGGCAGTCGCTTCCTGTATGCCTGATAAATCCTCAAGCACAAACAATGTACCAGCCGGATATGACTCCACCAGCCCCTTGGATATACAATGATTGACGTCTGACATCCAGCGATGCTCCTTATTTCCGATCGCCCTCAGCCTCCTTCTGGCAGATGCTGTATGCTTCTTCTGCAACCGCTTTCTGATCCTTACATACTGCCGGCGCTTCTGTGTGATGCTTCGCCCATTCACAAAACTGCATTTTCCATCTGAATCGTAAGTAGTCACTATGAAGCGCAAACCACGATCTATACCTACTACAGTCTGCGCCTTAACCAGATCAGGCTCTTCCACATTACAAGTCACAGGAACATGCAGATAGTACTTTCCGTGTTTTATGATCAGCTTCGCCGTTCCGAGCTTATACTTGGGATTGTTGAAGTACTGCTCATATCCCTTGACACTGTAAGGTACCTTGATGCGCTTCCGAACGGTATTCACAGATATAAGCCGCCCCTTGTAAAATGCCGCATCCCGATCCCACACAAGCTCATACTGATCCTTTTTAAAAGACGGCCGTATCCATCCATGCTCATGCGTCTGAATGGTCTTATAGCTGGAAAGAACTCTCTTGATCACACTCTGACTCTGTTGTGACTTAAGTCCAAAGCGTTCCCGTAAGGTTGGGTACAATTCCCGGCTAAGATCGTTCTCGCAGAGATTATGGCTGTTATAAACGATGTCCGAGACGAAGTTCAGACCATCCGTGTAAGCTTTGCGTGTCCTGATCAAAAGCTCCTTCTGCTCATCATCCGGATAGATCTGTATCTTCGCAGTAAGTGTGATCTGTCCCATATCGATTCTCCTCTATTCACGAACCTGGTCCGGCTCTGCGATATACTTTTTATATACATCATCTTCCGGGGTCGGATAACGCTTGGTCTTACGGGTTCCCCAGCCACGCCGGCTAACGATGACATCACCCACAGGCATTTTAAGCACTTCCTCTGCGCTCATTCCTGCTCTTTTAGCGAACTCACTGCAAGTGTCATAATTTAAGCTGCCAAGGAACACCATGGAGTCCATATTGTCCAGGATCGTGGTACTCGCATAAGGACCATATAGGCTTGAGAGCTGAGAAAGAGACTGCAAAAGAATCGTGCAGGATATTCTCGCCGCCCGAAAGACCGACAGATATTCTGCAAAGCCTTCCACTTTACTTCCACATGCGAAGTCGTCGAACAGAATGTGTACCGGAACACTTAAGGATCCTCCCATTTCCTCAGCCTCATCAAAAAGCTGCTTGATCAGGTCGGCATAAAGAACGTTTGATATCTTCTGTGACGAAGGTGTCGCCGATGTCGTTATAAACAGAGCCGACTTCTTTCTTCCCAGCTCCTTAAAGCTGACCATCTTTGCTTCAGGCTTGTCAAAAAGTGCTTTCCCGTATTCACCGCAAAACTTCGACAGTGCATTTGTCATTAAGGATACGATGCAGCTCGCCGTTCTGGAAGCCGTACCCGACAGTGCTCTCCAGAGTCTGGGAGCCTGTGAATCGGGATCGACCATTTCCAGCTCCTCGAAATCATCGTCTAAGGTTGTCCTCGCATGGCCGTTGGGATAGGTCACGGAAAGCTGCGTAAACAGCTCCATAACATATGACATAGTCAAATTCCCATGGTACTTTGCCAGCCCCATCAACGCTGCGATACAGCCGGCAGTGGACTCTGACCAGTACGGGTCATCAGATTTATCCATGCTTTTAGACGAACCGCCCACGATAGCCGCAGCGAGCGTGAGCATATCGTCCTGTGTCTTGATACCCTTGCAGGGATCATATCCGGTCTTAGACAGCTCCGGATGTGCCAGATTAAGGTCGATGATCTGATAACCACGGGATTCCAGAAGAGCAGAATACCTGTCAAACAATCTCCTCTTAACAAGCGGTATGACCAGAGAAGAGTTGTATGTATGGAGCAAGCGGGGCTCACAGATCGACATGCTCTTTCCAGAATTGGTGGAACCGACCGTCAGAACATTCTGATTTACAGTCTTATCGTCTGCTGAAAAGACAGCATCCTCTGCCAGTATCACAAGATCCTCTTCCCCAGTCGGTGTTACAAACTCCTTCTTTTTAGTATCTGTAGTGTCAGTTATAAATCCGATCATATCAATCCTCCCTCCAGACACGCCTGTCTTCTTCTCTTCTGCTCCTCAATGTGCTCCGGGTATCCAACTGCCTTCTTCATCGCTGCTTCATTACATCTGATATGAAGTTCCGCAGCAGCTCTTTCATAATCTCCATCACAGAGTTCTATAGTATCCTTAATAAGAACAAAGAAGCGGTCAACTGAACCCATTACATACCATCTCCTACTTTTACATTCGTTGATCATCAGCCGATTAGCTGTCTCCGCAAACCACTTGAAGTATTCATACAACGATCCATCCTCCCTCGGATCATATACAGTTCCGGCAGAACAGCAAACCGCATGTGCCATGATCCCCCTTCTTTTCCTCTGCGGCTGGAAGAAACTCTGATCAAGAACTGAGCCAACGAATCTATCAAGAGATCCAAAGACCGCAAGCCTCACAGCCTCCTCCTGCAGCTTATCCTGTCTCGCATCAAAGAATTCCTTCCAGCCCATCGCCATCACCTCCTCTTACTCATAGCCCTGTATCCGGTGTTCCTATAGTACAGATAATGTATCAGGGACTTTTCAGCCAATATTTACACCCCTACAGCACTCTTTCATCACAGATCTCAGCGACCTTCTCTATCATGCGCTCGTTCATCGGAATACCAAGGACTTCCGCTGTCTTCTTAAAATCACCGGTCCTATCCATAGTCGCTGATATCTTCTTATAGAAGTTACTGAGGTTCTTGATCACATAGTTTTCCTTAACCATACCTGTCTTAAACTCACGATTCATCATCCTCAGGACAGACTCGATAGTCCAATCGAGATAGTCAGCCAGATCACCGTCCTCTTTCTCGTCGAAATCAGCGTACACATCAGAAGCGACAGTACTACTCACCACCAATGCGTTTAAGCCCGCCGGGAGTCCATCGATGCTGATGCTCGTAAGATCAATCTCACCCTTCCTCTCAAGATCTTTCATTACCTCCTGCGACAGCTTGGGGATCAGCTTCCTGATCTCTTCCTTTGTACCATTTTCACCAAAATCACTCTGAAGCTCCCTGATCATCTCTTTCATAGTCATGATTTTTCCCTCCCTTTTTTTTGTTAATAAGGCTCTTGTTTTTGGCCTCCTATATATCTCTGTAAAATTTGAGACAAAATATAAAAGATTTTCAAAAAAAATTTAAAAAAACTTAAGAGCATGGTATATTTTGATAGGAAACGATACCAAAACCGAGATGGGGAAACACTTATACTATGAAAATAATAGAAACGATATTTGACAACTGCCTGGTTTTAGAACCGGCCATAAGAGATGACTCAAGAGGGATTATGGCATTATTCTACTGTACTGTTCCCGAAATAAAGCAGATCCTTAACGATTATCACTTAACGGAACAGCGTATATATAAAATAAAGAAAAACGCTTTCTTCGGGATCCATAAGGGACCTTCAAAGCTTATCAGTGTAGTTCATGGATACGGCTTGGATTATATTATTGATCTTCGGCAGGATTCTGCCACATATAAACATCATCAAACTATAGAACTCGATGGAAATACGCCAAAAATAGTATTTGTTCCTGCAGGATTTGGCCATGCTTTCTTATCGCTTGCAGATGATACGATACAGGTTTTTGCTCAAGATATGCAGTCGCCTTATACTAAATCGGCGCCGATCAACTACAGATCACCCGGAATCAATCTTCAACTTCCTGTTGAAAATCTCATTCTCTCGGACTACGACCGGGATGCAGATATGCTCGATTAGATATATATTTATTCTTTTTTATCAGAAGATTCTTTCCCGTTCTTCTGATTCTTTTCTGTTTCCTTCGCCTTAGTATCTTCCTGATCTTCTCCGGCAAGGCGTCGCATCGCATCATCATACCGATGGATGTTTTCTTTAATATATTTTAATGATTCTTCATTTTTCATCTTTCTCTTCCTTATCCTCTTTTTTGGTCTTGTTCTTATAGAATCTGTCGCCGGCTTTCAGGTATGCGTTCATTTCTTTAAGTCTTTCTTTAAGGTCTCGGCGGATAGCCTCATAGGCCTTTCTCAGTGCGATCTTATCTTCAAGCTCTTTAAATGCATCAAGGGTACCGTAATAGACCGTCTTTGCCCGGCTAAGCTCCTTATCTCTCTGAACAAGATATAGATACCTTTCTTTATATATCTTTATCGATCCTTTAGGCAGTTCATCAATCGCATTCTCAACCTTTCCGATCTCTCGGATAAGTCTTTCCTGCTCATCCTTTATCAGATTATAAACAACAGACTTCTCCATATCAGGCTCCTTCATACCAAACAGGCTTTTCTTATATATACCACAAATTTCTCAAATTTTCAAACACATAATTTATCATCAAAGATTTCAGCATTTATTTTGTTCAAATTTTTTTCTCATATATCTACAGGAAGATATGAAGTACCAATTACTTACCGCCGAATATTTATACCCATTATTTTGTTCAAATATTTTTTTCATATATATACAGGAAGTAAACCGAAAGGAGGTGAAAAAACATGGCCTACAACAAAGATCAGATGCTCATGATCAAATCCGGCAGGATCCTGGGGCTGGACACCCGTTATTACGAAGACCCTGATTACACAGCCGATCGCATGAGCGCAATCATCGAAACACTTAAGCTCGGAGTCCCCCACAAGGATCTGGTGATCATGCTCGATAAGAACATGTCTGACAAAGATGCCTGGAATCTGTGGTTCTGGCTCTCTCTCGGCAGAACAGCTGAAAGCTTCATTCTTTCCAACGACATGGAACGCTAAACAACAGCCGTCGCCTCGAAACAGACACAAATCGACAAATGCAGCACATAAACGGAGGAAACAACTATGTCAGCAGAATCCATTAGTATCTTAACTTATACCCCTACCAAAGAAGAACTTGGCAAAGGTAGATATATACTTGACTATGTTTTTTATAGCTCCTCTCATATCATATACTCTAAAGAAACCAAGACTTTTTTCCGTCTTGATAGTGCCGGATTTGAAGATTTCAAAAGCGTAATGGATCATGAATCCGGATACAACAGGAAATTTTTTCGTATTAAGAATCATAGTATTGTCGCTGAAGAGGAAGACGATGATATATGGGATACTATCGCAAACCCTAAGGCGCTCTCTCCAGAACTCTGCTGCGTAGCCTCTGAATCTGTAAGCTTACTCTTAAAAGCGATCGAGAAACTTGAGCCCGTCAAGAGATATGTAATAAAAGGATATCTCGACTACATAACAGAATCAGACCTTGCAAAGGCATGTGGCCTCTCTCAGGCCAACATCAGCTATCTCAAGAGAAATGCTATCAGAGATCTGACAGCACTTCTGAAACACACTGCTCTTGAAGATATGGACATTAAGACTATGCTGTCCGACCTGCGTAATGGGATATACGATGATCTCGAAAGATAGTTAACGACATTCCCAGCCATTCGTACTCCTTTCTTTGGAAGAGGCTCTCCATACCCGTGGGGAGTCTTTTCCTATTTATACGCAGAAAGGGCCGCTCTCGTTGCTTTAGGACAGCCCCTTCTTAATCTCCTCTATTCGTTTAATGTACATTTTATTCCGATATAATTTACCAATTGTTCGGATTTAGTAAGTATAATGCTGTCGGTTTGTATTCTTCCGGCACCTTATCTATGTTCTTTTCCAATATTTCATAAGGCCCTTCCGTATAAGCCTCCAACAAATGAAACGCTTCCTCAACTATACCCTTGTCTTCATCAGTAACGGCTATTCTCTGCAAAAGTTCGATCAGCGGCTTTTGTATTGCCGAC
>JAEELW010000027.1 GCA_016282915.1 Lachnospiraceae bacterium
ATGGGCCAGTAGATCGTATGGAAGCGGATGATGTCCTTTCCGATCAGGTGCAGATCCGCAGGCCAGTATTTCTTATACTGATCCGTGCTGTTCCCGTCCGCATCATAGCCGATACCGGTGATATAGTTGGAAAGCGCATCCAGCCATACGTAGACCACATGGTCCGGATCAAAGTCCACCGGGATGCCCCATTTAAAGGACGTGCGGCTAACGCACAGATCCTGGAGCCCCGGCAGCAGGAAGTTGTTCATCATCTCGTTCTTTCGGGAAACGGGCTGGATGAATTCCGGATGCGTATTGATATGCTCGATCAGGCGGTCGGCGTATTTGCTCATTTTGAAGAAGTACGCCTCTTCCTTTTCTTCATGCACTTTTCCGCCGCACACGGGACAGCAGCCTTCCTTCAGCTGACTTTCCGTATAGAAAGCCTCGCATTCGGTACAATATTTGCCTTCGTACGCGCCTTTATAGATGTCGCCCTGTTCATAGAATTTTTTGAACATCTTCTGGATCTGTTTTTCATGATCGGCATCCGTAGTGCGGATGAAACGGTCATAATCCGTACCCATGATGTCCCAGAGGCGCCTGATCTCGCCCGCGGTGGCATCCACGAATTCACGGGGGCTCACGCCTTCTTCAATGGCGCGGGTCTCGATCTTCTGACCGTGCTCGTCGCTTCCGGTCTGGAAGTGCACGTCATAGCCGTCCGCTTTTTTATACCGTGCGATGGCGTCTCCCAGGATGATCTCGTAACAGTTGCCGATATGCGGCTTTCCGGAGGTATAGGCGATCGCCGTTGTAATGTAGTATTTTCCTTTATTCTGCATGTTCCTGTTCTCCCCACATTCTATTACTTATATATCAATCACCAGTTCCACCGGGCAGTGATCGCTCCCCATGATATCGCAGTGGATCTTTGCATCCTTCAGCTTATCTTTCAGCTTTTCCGATACCACGAAGTAGTCGATGCGCCAGCCCGTATTTCTCTCCCTGGCCCGCATTCGGTAGCTCCACCAGGAATAAATGTCCGCCTGTTCGGGATAGAAGTAACGGAAGCTGTCGATAAAACCGGCATTTAACACCGCACCGAACTTCGCCCTCTCCTCGTCCGTAAAGCCGGCGTTCATGTGGTTTGTCTTCGGATTCTTCAGGTCGATCTCCTCGTGGGCCACATTCAGATCGCCGCAGTAGATCACAGGCTTCTTTTTATCCAGCTTTCTGATATAGGACAGGAAGGCGTCCTCCCACTCCATGCGGTAATCCAGGCGCTTTAAGCCATCCTGGGAATTGGGCACATAGACCGTGATCAGATAATGACTGTCAAATTCCAGCGTGATCACGCGGCCTTCATGGTCGTGTTCTTCCACGCCGATCCCGTAAGCGACGCTGAGCGGCTCCTTCTTCGTAAAAACAGCCGTACCCGAATAACCCTTCTTTTCGGCATAGTTCCAATACTGCTTATAGCCGGGCAGATCCAGCTCGATCTGTCCCTCCTGCAGCTTGGTCTCCTGCAGACAGAAGGCGTCGGCATCCAGGCTGTTAAAAACCTCTGTAAAATTTTTTCCCATGACGGCCCGCAGACCGTTCACATTCCACGATACATATCTCATAGCGGCTATTATATCATATATCCGGAAAAAAGGACAGACATTCTGCGGAACCGCAGTGAAGACAGGGGGACGGTCCTTCTGTCCTCAAAAATGAGGACAGAAGGACCGTCCCCCCGTCTTCACAAAAAAAGGACGGATACCTGATCCGTCCCTTTCCTTAGCTGTTCTTACATTTTTTCTTTGATCTGCTCGTAGAGGCCCTTGCCGTCCAGACGGTACTTCTCCATCAGGGCGCCGGCGCTGCCGCTCTCGCCGAACACATCGTAAATGCCGATGCGGTGAACCTTTACGGGGCATTCTTCCGCAAGCACTTCGCAGACTGCTGCGCCCAGGCCGCCGATCACACTGTGCTCTTCCGCAGTAAAGACTTTACCGGTCTTCTGCGCGGTCTTTACAAGGATGTCCTTGTCAATGGGCTTGATCGTGTGGATATTCACCACATCCGCCTTGATGCCGTCGGCTGCCAGCAGCTCCGCTGCTTCCAGCGCGGAATTCACCATCAGGCCGGTAGCAACGATACTCACATCGCCGCCTTCCTTCAGCTGGATACCCTTGCCGATCTCGAATCTGTAATCCGCACCGTCGTTGAACACGGGTACGCCCGCACGGCCGGTACGAAGGTAAACGGGACCGTCAAAGTCGCAGGCCGCACGTACGGCTGCTTTTGTCTCCACATCGTCCGAAGGGCAGATCACGGTCATGCCGGGGATCACGCGCATCAGGGCGATATCCTCCAGGCACTGGTGGCTGGCGCCGTCCTCACCGACGGTGATACCCGCATGGGTCGCGCCGATCTTGACGTTCAGATGGGGATAACCGATGGAATTGCGCACCTGCTCGTAAGCACGTCCGCTGGCAAACATCGCAAAGGTGGAAGCCCATACCAGCTTGCCGCAGGTCGCCATACCGGCAGCGATGGCCATCATATTGCTCTCGGCGATACCGCAGTCGATGAAGCGGTCGGGAAAAGCCTTTTTGAAAACTCCGGTCTTGGTAGCCGCTGCAAGGTCCGCATCCAGAACTACCATATTGGGATACTCCGCGCCCAGCTCTGCCAGCGCGTTTCCGTAACTTTCTCTTGTTGCGATCTTTTTAACGTCTCCCATTATTTCAGGCCCTCCTCTATCTTATCCAGCTCCGCCATAGCGGTGGCAAACTCTTCGTCATTGGGTGCCTTGCCGTGCCAGCCCACCTGGCCCTCCATGAAGGAAATGCCCTTACCCTTTAAGCTGTGGGCGATGATGGCCGTCGGCATACCCTTGGTCTCACGGGCCTCTTTGAAAGCGGCGCGCAGCGCGTCGAAATCGTGCGCATCCACGTTGATCACATGGAAATTGAAGGCCTCGAACTTCTTGTCGATAGGATTGGGATCGTTCACTTCCGAAACGGGTCCGTCGATCTGCAGACCGTTGTTGTCCACGATCACCACCAGATTGTCGAGTTTCTTTGCACCGGCAAACATGGAAGCCTCCCATACCTGGCCTTCCTCCAGCTCGCCGTCGCCCAGAAGCGTATATACGCGGTAGTCCGCATTATCCAGCTTGCCCGCCATCGCCATACCGGCAGCGGCGCTGATGCCCTGTCCCAGGGAACCGGTGCTCATATCCACACCCGACGTGCACTTCAGGCTCGGATGGCCCTGCAGGTGCGAGCCCAGCTTACGCAGCGTGGTCAGCTCTTCCTTCGGGAAGAAACCTTTCTCCGCAAGCGCCGCATACAGGCCGGGAGCCGTATGTCCTTTGCTCAGTACGAAACGGTCTCTCTTCGGATCCTTCGGGTTTGCAGGATCCACATTCATCTCTTCAAAATAGAGATAGGTGAAGATGTCCGCTGCCGACAGGGATCCGCCCGGATGCCCCGCCTTGGCCGCATGTGTCCCGATCAGGACACCCCTGCGCACTTCATTCGCATGCCTTTTTAATTCCAGATTGTCCATGGCGTTCTCCTTATCCTTTGATTATTCGGTATCCGGGAACTCTGAGTCCTCCGTAAACCATTGTGATCCGTAATCCTTCGCCGTCCGGCAGGCCGGACGACTGCTCGTATATGCTTTCTGATCTTCTGACACAGATCAGGAGTCTATACCATATAATATTCGTTTTCGGTATTTATTTATTCCCAATAAATGCCCATTAATGCCCATTAAATGCCAAATTTGCCACAGACCGGCGCCCTGCACCGCTTCCTTTTCCTTATCGCGGCGGATCATCCGTATTTTTGATCACCGCATAGCCATTGATCATCGCCACTGAGCCCTTCGCCGGCCACACCGGCATGGCCGCGAATTCTTCGCTGTTTACGATGGCTTCATATTCGGGAACATCCACCCAGAGGGGCTCCAGTCCCATGTATTCGCGGAAGAAATGATAACGTCCCGTAGTCATGCCGTAGGCGTTGTTCCAGAATACCGGCCCGCCGCCGATGCGCCCGTAGCGGAAAAGCTGCGAATAGATCCCTTCCAGATCCGTAAAGGCGATGGGGCCGCCCAGTATGATGGGCGTGGCGTGGTGTTCATAGCCGTCGAGGGTATAGACCTGCTCCAGCATCATCGTCGCCTGCCGGCAGGTATAGTCATAGATCACGCCGTTTAAGATGAAGGTCGCGTTGGCCGAGATGGTCCAGGTCGCGATCAGCAGCGTTGTCGCGAGCGCTGCCGCTCCCCTCATGACGTAAGCCGCAAGCTTCGCATAAACGCCGCCTTCTTTTTCCGCTTCATCCTTATTCGTAGTGGACAGTTTCGCTGCGCTTTCTGCTGCGCCGCCCTGCGGCAGGAGAGAAAAGAGCAGTACAAAGATCAGTACATAATGATAGCGCATGATGTCGAAAAGTCCGTTGGCCGGAAAGAGGATCTCGCAGGCGTTCATGGCCAGCGGGAGCAGCAGTACGGACAGCAGTGCCAGCACGGCCCGCAGCCATTTCTTTTCACGGCAGAGCTTC
>JAEELW010000028.1 GCA_016282915.1 Lachnospiraceae bacterium
ACCTGCGAAAAAGCTCTTAAGCGCAAAGCCCTCTTCTGCCATCTGATCCAGCCACTGTATCTCTTTATCCTTATCCAGCATCAAACGAAAGCGTATCATTCCGTCACCTCCGTTTTCCCTGCGATCGCTGCAGCTGTAAACAGTTGTGAGTTCCTAAGCAGCTCTGCCAGCCTTTCACATTCCGCAGTAAATACCCGACGTCCGATATCGCTGATCACGTATTCCTTCTTCTTTCGTGAACCTGCATCCGCGCTCACCACCGTGATCCACCCTTTTTTCTCCAGAGTCTGAAGTGCGCCGTAGAGTGTTCCCGCGCCCAGTACCACCCGGTGCGCCGTAAGCTCCTCTACCTCGCCTATGATGCCATATCCGTGATTGGGCTGCCTCACTGCCAGCAGGATATAGAATACAGCCTCGGTTAAAGGCAGATCTTTTTCTACAGCCGGATCGATCAATTTCTCTTACGTCCCCTTAATACTATAGTTCTTACAGAGGCAAAGATCAGGACCGGTGACGCCACAAGGATCATCGCGCCCGTGATACGGACTGCCGTATCGGGTAGTTCGATCATTCCGCTTGAACCAAAAAGCATGAGCAGAAACGCGGCCGCCAGGATCACTGCACTGGCAAGTCTTACACCCAAAAGCACTCTGAGCGATCTGTTGATATCTTTTGTCATTCTTATCCTCCTTTTTGATCCCCGCTGTATAAGCGCGGGATAATACGGGCTTTGCCCCGTTCATCGTCTGCTGATATATCGGCCGTCGTTATATCGCATCCTCAATATATCACCTTCCGATATATCGTGTCAAGGAGTATTTTGACAAAATCTTTTCCGGAGGATCATCTCCTCCGCCAGGTTGCCGGACTTATCAGCACCAGGAGCGGGAAAAGCTCCAGACGTCCCGCAAGCATGTCAAACATCAGCACATACTTGGACATCACCGAAAGATCCGCAAAATTTCTTGTAGGTCCTACTGCGGAAAAGCCGGGTCCGATATTTCCGAGCGCCGAAGCGACCGCAGTAAAATTGGTCTCATGATCAAAGCCGTCCAGACTGATCAGGAGCACCGAAAGCACAAACAGAAGCGCATAGGTGATCAGAAAGATGTTCGCGGAGCGCAGCACATTATGCGGCAGCGCCTTTCCTTCGATCTTCAGCACCTTGACACTGCGGGGATGGCAGAGCTGGGAAAGCTCCTTTCCCACTGTTTTTAAATAGATCAGCACACGCGAGATCTTGATGCCGCCGCAGGTCGAGCCCGCGCAGCCGCCGATGAGCATAAGAAGGATCAGGATCTCCTTCGAGAAAGACGGCCACAGATCAAAATCCGCAGACGAGAATCCGGCTGTTGTCATGATGGAACCCACCTGCAGGAAAGCGTGACGAAAGCTTTCTTCTCCTTCCCAGCCATGCACCAGGAAGAGATTCAGCGTGATCATCACGACGGCCGCAAAGAAGATCCTGCGGTACAGCCGCACCTCCTCGGAACCGAAGGCTTCTTTCCAGCGCTTCATCCAGAGACAGAAGAAAAAGTTGTAATTCAGACCCGAGAAAAACAGAAAAACGGAGATCACATACTGAACGCCCGGCCCGTAGCTTGCCAGCGAATCGTTGCGCACACCGAAACCGCCGGTAGACGTGGTGGTAAATGCGGTACAGATACTGTCAAAGAGAGGCGCACCCGCGATCTTCAAGCAGATGATCTCCAGACCGGTCAATACAAAGTATATGATATACAGATAATAAGCGGTCTGCCGCACGCGGGGCATCAGCTTTCCGACGCTGGGCCCGGGGCTTTCCGCCTTCATCAGGTACAGATCCTGCCCGCCCGTGGACGGGAGCAGTGCAAGCATAAAGACCAGTACGCCCATGCCTCCGATGAGCTGGATCATGCAGCGCCAGAAATTCATGCAGTGGGACATTTCCTCCACCGCCGGCAGTATGGAAGCTCCGGTCGTGGTAAAGCCCGAGATCGTCTCAAAGAGCGCATCGTAAAAGTGCGGGATCTCATGACTCAGATACAGCGGCAGACAGCCCGCAACGGAAAGCAGGATCCAGCTCAGTGCCGTGATCACAAAGCTCTCCCGCGCATAAAAATCACGTTTCTTGATCCGCACCAGATGCGACATCAGAAAACCGAGGGCCAGGGTAGCTGCACCGCAGGCAACAAAATAGATCCCGGACCGCTCATGATAGATCAGGGCTACCACAAAAGGACATACCATCATGGCGCCGGTAAGCTCCATGATCTTTCCCAGAAGATAGCAGATCATGCCGCCGTTCATAACATACTACTCCAGAATATCATTGATATCTTTCAGCCCAAGCTGGGTCGTAACGATGATCACGTTATCGCCGGCCAGGATCTGGTCCCGCCCGCCGGGAGTGATCAGCTCGCCGCGCCGCAGGATCGCACAGACAAGCAGATTCTTCTTCAGCTTCAGTTCCATGAGCGGCTTATCCGTCACTCTCGCATCCGCACGCACCTTGAATTCCAGTGCCTCCACCCGCTCGTTCAGGATACGTGTCAGTGTTTCGATATTACTGCCGTGGGTATTCTCCAGGGCACGCACATACTGCAGGATCGCCTGGGCCGTGATCGCCTTGGGGCTCACCACGACACCGATCGGCAGATCCGCCAGCGCCTCGTCAAAAGAGATCGTATTCAGCTTGGTTATCGTCTTGGTCCTGCCCTTGCTCACCTTCCCGGTAAACAGAGACAGCACCAGGTTTTCCTCGTCCATATTGGTAAGGGCGACCAGCGCATCCTTGTCGGTGATCCCCTCTTCCATCAGAAGCTGCCGGTCCGAGGCATTTCCTTCGATGATCATCGCCCCGGGCAGCATCTCGCTCAGCTGTTCGCAGCGGCTGCGGTCCTGCTCGATGATCTTTACATCGATGGGCAGGGCGCTCAGCTGGCGTGCCAGATAATACGAAGTGGCTCCCCCGCCGGCGATCAGTACCGAACGGATCGTCTTTGCCTTGATCCCGAGTTTTGGCAGCAGCTGGTGAATATAAGCCGGACGCAGGATCACATACATATTGTCTCCGGCCTGAAGCTTGGTACGGCCGTTTGGTATGATCACGGCCCCTTCCCTCTCGATCGCCGCTACCAGGGTATTATTGCTGATATGGGAGGCAAAATCGATGATGCTCATGCCGTCCACAGGGGATTCCTTCGGGATCGGCAGGCGCACCAGATCGATGCGCCCTTTTGCAAACGTTGTGATATCCAGAGCTCCGGGTACTTCAAGGAGCTTGGCGATATTCCTGGCGCAGGCCAGCTGCGGGTTGATCGTCATGGAAAGACCCAGTTCGTCGGAAAGGAACTGGATCTCCTCGTTATAGATCGGGTTCTGCACCCTGGCTATGGTATGATGGATGCCGCCTCTTCTCGCGATCAGGCAGCACAAAAGGTTCACTTCATCCTGGCCGGTGACGGCCACCATCATGTCGCATTCCTTAACACCGGCTTCCTGCTGCACACGGAAGGTTGTCCCGTTGCCTTCCACTGCCTGCACATCCAGCACCTGCTGCATGCGTTCCAGTTTGTCGGCCTTCAGATCGATCACCGTGATCTCGTGTTTTTCCGCCGAAAGCTGCTTGGCAAGGGCATAGCCCACACGTCCGCAGCCTACTAAAATGATCTTCATCCGCTTCCTCTGTTACATGATGACCACTTTATCCGTCCCGATCAGCCAGGCTCCCAGAACGATCTGTACCGCAAGTATCAGCGGCAGTCCGTAGCGGAAGTACCAGTGTTTCGTCTTGTGACGGAAAAGATGCATCCCTAAAAAAGCCCCCAGGCTTCCGCCCAGAAGGGCCGCCAGGAACAGGTGGCTCTCGGGTATGCGCCAGCGGTGGTTCACCGCCTTCCTTTTATCGATACCCATAAGAGCCAGTCCCAGCACGTTCATCGCGACCAGGTATATGATACAGATCGTGATAACACCCATCGTCTTATGCTCAGTTCTTCTTA
>JAEELW010000029.1 GCA_016282915.1 Lachnospiraceae bacterium
TCATCACCGTGCCGGCTTACTTCAACGACAGCCAGCGCCAGGCTACCAAGGACGCAGGCCGCATCGCCGGCCTGGAGGTCCTCCGCATCATCAACGAGCCTACCGCCGCGGCCCTGGCTTACGGCGTGGATAAGGAAAACGACCAGAAGGTCATGGTCTACGACCTGGGCGGCGGTACCTTCGATGTGTCCGTCATCGAGATCGGCGAAGGCGTGATCGAGGTGCTGGCTACCAGCGGTAACAACCGTCTGGGCGGCGATGACTTTGACCAGCGCATCACGGACTGGATGCTGAAGGAATTCAAGAACGCCGAAGGCGTGGACCTTTCCGGCGACAAGATGGCAATGCAGAGACTGAAGGAAGCAGCAGAGAAGGCAAAGAAAGAGCTTTCTGCTTCCACCACCACCAATATCAACCTGCCCTTCATCACGGCTACCACCGAGGGGCCGAAGCACCTGGATCTGAACCTGACCAGGGCAAAATTCGAAGAGCTGGTACACGATCTGATCGAATCCACGGCAGAGCCTGTGCGTAACGCCTTGAAGGATGCGGGCCTGAATCCCTCCGATCTGGGACAGGTACTGCTGGTAGGCGGTTCCACCCGTGTACCTGCCGTAGTGGAAAAGGTTAGACAGCTGACCGGTAAGGAGCCCAGCAAGACCCTGAACCCGGATGAGTGCGTGGCACTGGGTGCTTCCATCCAGGGCGGTAAGCTGGCCGGCGATGCCGGTGCAGGCGAGATCCTCCTTCTGGATGTTACCCCGCTGAGCCTGTCCATCGAGACCATGGGCGGTGTGGCAACCCGTCTGATCGAGCGTAACACGACGATCCCCACCAAGCACAGCCAGGTATTCTCCACCGCAGCCGACAACCAGACCGCCGTGGACATCAACGTGGTACAGGGTGAGCGTCAGTTTGCAAAAGACAACAAGAGCCTCGGCCAGTTCCGTCTGGACGGCATCCCTCCCGCACGCCGCGGTGTGCCGCAGATCGAGGTGACCTTCGATATCGATGCCAACGGTATCGTGAACGTATCCGCTAAGGATCTGGGTACCGGTAAGGAGCAGCACATCACCATCACCGCAGGCTCCAACATGAGCGATGAAGATATCGACAAGGCCGTGAAGGAAGCAGCCGAGTACGAGGCACAGGATAAGAAGCGTAAGGAAGCCATCGATACCCGCAACGAAGCGGATTCCATGGTATTCCAGGTAGAAAAGGCCCTGAACGAAGTGGGCGACAAGATCGACGCCGGCGAGAAGAGCGCTCTGGAAGATGAACTGAAGAGCTTGAAGGATCTGCTGGAGAGCACCAAGGATCAGGAGCTGTCCGAGAGCCAGGTGGCCGATATCAAGGCTAAACAGGAAAAGATGATGGAGAAGGCCCAGAGCCTCTTTACCAAGATGTATGAGAATATGGGCGGCGCAGGTGCTGCAGGCGGTGCAGGTCCCGACATGAGCAACATGAACATGGGCGGCGGCATGGGCGGAAACGCCGGCGGCAATGGCGGTAACGGTGGCCAGGGCGGCAACGGCGGCGACGACATCATCGACGGGGATTTTAAGGAGATCTGAGTAAGAGCGGATCCTGTGCAAAATAAGCGCAGAAAGAAGCAGCCCCCTTGCGGATGCCTCCGCACATAAGCTCGTGCGTCGCGTCCTGAAACCGACCTGCCCTCGGCAACTTGCTTGCTCGCGCCGACCGTGCGCGAGCTTCGCTCAAACAGTACCTCGGGCAGGATTGGACGCTCGCACTTGCTAAGTGCTGCGGCAATGCTGCGGGTGCTTGCTTCTTTTCTGCGCTTGTATCCACAGGATTGCGCTGAATGCGAGGTGGAAGAAACGGAAACCGGAAAGCGGGGGCTGCTTCTTTCTGCAGTTTATCTCACAGGATCACGCTGAGTGTGAAATAACAAAAAAAACAGATTCCGGAAATTGGAGTAAAAGTCATGGCAGACAAGAGAGATTATTATGAGGTCCTGGGTGTGGAAAAAACGGCGGACGACGCGGCCATCAAGGCAGCGTACCGGAAGCTGGCCAAGAAATACCACCCCGATATGAACCCGGGCGACAAGGATGCCGAAGCAAAATTTAAGGAAGCCTCCGAGGCCTACGGTGTGCTTTCCGATCCGGAGAAGCGGCGCCAGTACGACCAGTTCGGGCATGCGGCCTTTGAAGGCGGTGCGGGAGGTAATCCTTTCGGCGGCTATTCCACCATGGATTTTGAAGATCTGTTCGGAGGTATCTTCGGCGATCTGTTCGGCGGGGCTTTCGGCGGCGGACGCCGCAGCAGCCGCGGCGGCAACGGTCCCATGAAGGGGAACAGCATCCGTACCAGTGTGCGTCTGACTTTTGAAGAAGCGGTCTTCGGCTGCAAGAAGGAGATCGAGCTGAATGTCAAAGAGGTCTGCAAGACCTGCGGCGGCAGCGGAGCCAAACCCGGCAGCAGCGTAGATACCTGTTCCAAGTGCGGCGGCAAGGGCAAGGTGGTATTCTCGCAGCAGAGCTTTTTCGGCGTGATGCAGAATGTCCAGACCTGCCCGGATTGCGGCGGCAGCGGCAAGATCATCCGCGAGAAATGCCCGGACTGCAGCGGCAGCGGCTATGTTTCCATGCGGAAGAAATACGAGGTGGAATTCCCTGCCGGTATCGATAACGGCCAGCAGCTCAGAAAGAGCGGTCTGGGCGATCCGGGAGTGAACGGCGGTCCGCGCGGGGATGTGCTGATCGAAGCGATCGTTGCACCCCATCCCATCTTTCAGAGAGACGAGCGCGATATCTTTTCCACCGTGCCGGTACCTTTCCCGGTAGCGGCGCTGGGCGGCGAGATCGTGATCGATACCGTGGACGGCCCCGTGATCTATGACGTGAAGCCCGGTACGGCGTCGGAAAGCCGTGTGCGCCTGAAAGGAAAAGGCGTGCCTTCGCTCAGGGATCCCAGAAACCGCGGCGACCATTACGTGCTGCTTTCGGTGCAGGTGCCCCTGAAACTGAGCGATGCGGCGAAAAAGCTTTTGAAGGAATATGATGCGGCGAACGGCGACAGCCTGCATGCGGCGGAACGTTACCGTGCCGAGCACAACGGGGATGAACCCCCCGGAAAGAAAAAGAAAAAGAAGGGATTCTTCTAAAGACAGAAAGTCGGAAATGAGAAGATCCGCGGTGACGCCGCGGATCTTTTTTGGTCAGTATTTAAACAGACACGGGGATGGTTCCTGTTTTCAGAAGCACAGCCCGCCGTCGCCGGCGTGGCGCAGGATCATGGCCGAATGCTTCGGCAGCGTCATGGTGATCCTTCCGCTTTCCAGCCAGTATTCTTCGTGGGTATCATCAAAGCCATCCTCGGTTGAGAGCATCATCAGCTTGAGGGTGGCGTTTTTGCGTATCCCCAGAGGCCAGAGCAGGAATTCACGGGTGACTTCTTCGTCGTTATTGTTCAGGATCACGGCGCTCTGGCCTTCGCGGTTGAAGCGGCCGAAGGCGATGATGCCGGGCTCGTTGCAGAGTACTGCGATGGAACCGTGCTTGAACTCGTGGCAGCGCTTGCGCAGGGAGATCATTTTCCTGTGGAAGGAGATCATCTCCTGATCCTCGTTACCCCAGGGATAAGTCCTGCGGTTGTCGGGATCGGTCCAGCCGCAGAGGCCGGCCTCGTCACCGTAATAGATGGTGGGCGCGCCGATCCAGGTGAACTGGAAGAGGACGGCTTCACGCATCACGGCTTTGCTGATCCCCTCGGAAGCAGCTTCCGGTCCCGCGCTGGCAGTACGACCCACTCGGCGGTTCGTACGCGTCAGGAAACGCGAGTGATCGTGGTTGGACAGCTCGTTCATCGAAATGTCGATGGAAGGCATGGTCATATCGGAAATGTGATACATCATCGCCGCCCAGAAGTTTCCGGAATTGTTGAGCTGGTCGGGACGGAAATCGTCGCTGTGCTTCTGCATTCCGGTGAGGAACCAGGTAATGGGCTCCATGAAGGCATCATAGTTCATGACCGTGTCCCATTCATTTCCCTGCAGCCAGGCTGCGGGGCTGCCGTAATGCTCTGCCAGGATGATGGCTTCGGGATTGGCTTCTTTTACGGCTTTGCGGAAATCCTGCCAGAATTTATGGTTGAATTCCGTGGAATGGCCCAGATCTGCGGCCACGTCGAGACGCCAGCCATCGGCGTTATAGGGAGGCGAGACCCATTTTTGGCCGATCCGCAGGATATAATCATGCAGAGCCTGAGAACCCTCGTAATTCAGCTTCGGCAGGGTATCGTGTCCCCACCAGCCGTCGTAGGTCGGGTTGTAGGGCCATTTATGATCGGCATCGTCATGAAAACGGAAGAAGTCGTGGTAAGGGCTGTTTTTGGTGATATAGGCACCGGGCTCATAGCCTTCGGCGTTTTCATAGATCCGCTCGCGGTCCAGCCACTTATTGAAGGAGCCGCAGTGGTTGAACACGCCGTCGAGGATCACGCGGATCCCGCGTTTGTGGGCTTCAGCCACTACTTTTGCAAAGAGCTCGTTGCTGGCATCCAGATTTTCTTTATTTGTTACCCTTGTGATATAACGGCCGGCATGCATGTTGTCGTTGTCGCCTTCATGCAGGAGCTCGCCCTCGTCTTTTACGATCTTTCCGAAGTGGGGATCGATATTGTCGTAATCCTGAATGTCATATTTATGATTGGAGGGCGATACGAAGAGCGGGTTGAAATAGATCACCTCTACGCCCAGGTGTTCCAGATAATCCATCTTGTTCAGAACGCCCTGCAGGTCGCCGCCGTAGAAATTACGCACATCCATGCTTTCGGGATAGCGGTTCCAGTCCGTCACACGTACGGTATGCTGATCTACATAACTATACTCGTCTGTCAGTACGTCATTATCGGGATCTCCGTTGCAGAAACGGTCCACGAAGATCTGGTACATTACGGCACCCTTGGCCCAGCGGGGAGTGGAAAAGCCCGGCATGATACGGAACTTGAAGTGTTCGTCTATGGATTTCACGACGCCGCGGGCATCGAAAAGAACGGTCAGCTTGCCCAGATGGATCTCGAAATGATAGGAAAACAGATGATTTTCCAGCTGAACAACGGTACGGTAGTAATCAAAGAGCTCATCCCTGGTCTCCATTTCCATGAGCTGTTTTTCGCCATTGGCGACCAGATAGACCTGATCGATATTGTAGGCTGCACTGCGGAAACGGATCGTGACCTGATCATAGGCGGAAGGCTGAGCGGGAGAAATAAAATTATCCGTATCGTCCGAATACAGAGCCTCCTTCCGGAGGATCGGCCGCATCCCGGCGATATAGTACTGGTTACGCTTGATAAAACTCTTATCTGCCATGCCGTTGATTATAGCATTACAGCTATTTTCGGTCAATGGATAGTTATGTAATCTTGATAAAAACTGAAAGTAGAATAAAATATTCTTACTATGAAAAAGACAGTCCTTCTTATCACAACTTTGCTCCTCCTGGCCGGCTGCGGTCAGAACGGTGACGGGGTGTCTTCCGGACCCACGCCGGTACCGACACAGGCAGCGACGCCCACGCCGTCTCCGAGTCCGACGCCTTCACCGAGCCCGACGCCCACGCCGGTCACGGAAGTGAGGGTCGGCAGCAGCGTGATCCCCGTAGATGCGGAGGAAGCGGATATCTCCGGAGAAGATCTTTCGGGGGTGGATATGGGAGAACTGTTCTCGCAGCTTCCCAATCTCACACGTCTTACAATGATCGACTGCGGTCTGAGTAATGAAGAATATGCGACGCTTCAGGATGCGTATCCGGGGATCCGTATGATCTGGGAGATCGTTTTAAGCCACTGGACGCTGCGGACGGATACCGTGGCTTTTTCCACATTCAAGACCACGGGGGATGACTTCTTCATGCATAATGATGAGGCCTATTATCTGAAATACTGTACCGATATGGTGGCACTGGATCTGGGGCATAATTTTGTTTCGGATCTGTCATTTCTGCAGTATATGCCAAACCTGCAGATCCTGATCCTGGTGGATAACGTGAAAGAATGGGATCCGCCAGGGCCGCGGCGTACCATTACGGATCTGTCGATGCTCCAGTTCGTGCCGAAACTGAAATATCTGGAGTTTTTTGCCAATAACATCCAGGATTTCTCCTTCCTTCAGTATCTGCCGGATCTGGAGGATCTGAACATGAGCTATACGGGACTGCGCAGCATCGAATACCTGCGGGATAAACCGCATCTGGAGCGCCTGTGGATCGAGCATACCCACATCACCTACGACCAGTATACGGAGCTGACACGGCTCTATCCCAATGCCAAGATCGTTCTGTACGGCGAGGGCTCCATCGACCAGGGCTGGCGCAGCGGAGCGCATTATAATATCATGCGTTCCATGTTCCGGGAGAATTATGTCGACGAGCACTACCGTTGAAATCACGCTTTGATTATGATAAGATATTAGGATGGAAAGCTTTGAAGATGCGGGGAGTGCGCAGCACGGAGCGGCCCGGTATCCTCATATAAAAGTCATCAACCCGGAGCGGAACAGGGAATGAAGAAGATAAAACAGATCGTTCTCGCAGCGGTGCTGAGTATTACGATGCTGGCAGGCTGCGGGGAAAAACCGGAACCGAGGGGTTCCATCGATGATTATGAAAATGAAGAGCCCGTGGCAGAGGAGGATCCTACGCCCACGGCGGCTCCCACTATGCCTCCGTCGGATGAAGGCGGGCCTGAGCTGCACGGTTCGGGGACGATGCCCACGCAGCCGGATCTGCGGGGAGCGGCGGCCGGTTATGAACAGACCCGCCCGCTGAGATATTCCTACGGATACGAAGACAACGGATTTTATTATCAGGAAAAAAATGCGACGATCGCAACGGCACACTGCACGACGCTCCAGCTGGAAGAAGAGCATTCCCCCGCACTTGCTGCGGCGGTGAAGGAGCTCAACGATAAGTGGCTGCAGCACGTGTACGGCGGCGAGTTCACGAAGATGAAGAACGAAGCATTGGAGATGAACAGCAATCCGGAGGTGACCGGGGTCTACAGCTTTTATGACAGGATCGAGAATACGCTTACCCGCAGTGATCCTGTTGTGACCAGTATCGTGAGTTCCGAGGAAAATTATTTCGGCGGGGCGCACGGTTCGTTTTATTTCTATCCCACGATCCTGGATTCTGCCAGCGGGGAGAAACTCAGCATCTACGATGTGCTGGAAGAAGGACAGACAGACACGCTTCCGGAGCTTCTGGATGAGAAACTGAAGAGCAAATACGGTGCGGATCACTTCTATGATGAGGATCTGGCAGGCCGCATCCGGAAAAAACTGGAGACTAACGGTGATCTGCCCTTCAGCTTAAGCTATGACAGCATCACCTTCTATTTCCAGATCTATGAGCTTGCGCCTTATGCCGGCGGCTATCAGACCCTCACGCTGCCCTTCGTTATGTACCCCAGGCTGGTCAGGAGCAGATTTACCGAGGCTGCGGAAGAGTATATCGTACAGATCCCTTCCTACGGTATCGAGATCCCGGGAAGGGATGACAGGCTTTATGCAGCCTTTCATCTGAATCAGTACAGGGATGCGGAGATCTATATGACCCTGGAGGAAGGAGAGGCGTATTCGGAGAAAGTTGAGGCCTATGGCGTTGAATACTTCCTCGTGCATCTGGAAAGTGCCGACTTCATCCTTGCGGACGTGCGTGCTCTGGAAAACTATGAGTATATCATCACCTACCGGATCGACAGTAACGGGATCAGCAGATACAAAGAGAGCGATTTCCTCGGCTTCTGGGGACATATGCCCGGGGATGTGCAGAATATCCGCCTTTACGGGCGCCGGCATTATCTGTCCTCCTATTTTGTCTATAAGGCATGTTACTTCGTGCCGGACGGGAGCATTGTCTGCGATGACGAATTCTTCTATATCGATACAGCCACGACCGACACTCTGGAGCTGAAGCATGATCTGACGGCGCATGATCTGGAGGGCAATGAAGTGAGGCTCTTTGAAGGAGATAAGCTGGATTTCTTCCGCACCGATGCCGATCGCTGGATCGACATGAAGACCTCTGCGGGGGACGTGGTGCGGCTTTACGTGGATGATTCGGACTGGCCTCAGACCATTGACGGGGAGGATATCCAGGATATCTTTGAAAATCTGTATTTTGCGGAAGAGTAAACGTACATGAAGTGAGATCCCGCTTAAATGAAAACGGGATCCCGGAAAAGGAAACGGGGGTTATCGGATGATCTTTGTACCGACAGAAGAACTGAAGAGCGGGATGCGGCTGGCAAAGCCGATCTTTAACCGGCAGGGTGTGATGCTTTATGAAAGGGATACGAAGCTTACGTCCCAGGGCATCCATTCCGTACGGAATTTCGGCCTCATCGGCGTTTATATCCTGGAGCCGGCGGAGCCGCTGCCGCCTCTGAGTGATGAAGACCGCGAATTTGAGCGTTTTCAGACTGTTTCGGTCTTTACCCTGCAGGAGATCCTGCAGGATATACGCGACGGCGCACAGCCGGGCAAGCTCGAGGGGCTTACGGCGGATATTATCCGGCGCTTCGGAAGGCAGAAGGATAAATTCAATTTTACCCAGAACCTCCGCAGCGTGGAAGATAATGTTTATAAGCATTCGCTGAACGTCGCGATCCTTGCGGCGGCCATTTACGGCAAGCTGGCACACAATTCCGAGATGCAGCGTTACTGTGTGATCGCGGGCCTTCTGCATGATATCGGTTCCCTGGATATCCCTGCGCCCATCAGCCGCAAGAAAAATGAGGAGCTGACGGACGAAGACAGGGCGGTGATCGACCGCTGCAGGGAAGAGGGTTACCGTACCCTCAGGGAAAACTGCGATCTGGACAGCGAGGTCATGAAGGATATCTCCTATCTGCTCAGGGATCTGAAGGAACTGCGCAACGGTACCTACAAGGAACCGAAGAATCCGGATTTCCAGCTGGAGACCCTGAAGCTGGCTTATTTCTTTGATACGCTTACGGCGATGAAGTACGGTGAGGAGCCGCAGTCGGATATTGCCGCCTACAAGTATCTTCATCACCCGCGAAACCACATG
The DNA here is from genome assembly GCA_016282915.1 of Lachnospiraceae bacterium. Taxonomy (GTDB): domain Bacteria; phylum Bacillota; class Clostridia; order Lachnospirales; family Lachnospiraceae; genus NK4A136. Next base: position 9,060 of record JAEELW010000029.1, read on the forward strand.
AACCAGCAGGTGGTGCGCGCCCTGACCCAGGCGATCCACATCGTGCCCATGGGCTGCTCGGTGCAGTTTACCGACCGGAGCAAGGGTATCGTGCTGACGGAGAATAACGACGATATCCTGCGGCCTTTTGTGCTTTCTTTCCATGACAACAGGGTCTATAATCTTGCGGACGGCAAGGTTTATGAGAAGATACAGATCGCGGATGTGCTCAAGACCATGGACAACCGCTATATCATGACGGATCGTTTTGCGGAATACCAGGAAGCGCTGAAACGCGGCGAAGTCAAAGCGATACATTTTCCGGGTACCTGAGTCGCCATGGCCGGGGATAAGTTTCGTTCCATCGAGACGCTTCAGAAAAACCGTTTTCTGAATTTCTATCATATGGACGCGCTGACGGATACCGGCAGGGCGTTTGATTATTATTTTGTTTCGCGCAATCCTCCGGAGAAGATCAAGGCACGGACCGGTGAAAACCGGGCCGAAGGCGTGGTGATCTGTTCGCTCTTAAAGAGTGATCCGGAGCGTATTGTGCTGATCCGCCAGTACCGCTATCCCCTTGGGGACTGGATCTGGGAACTTCCGGCCGGACTCATCGATCCCGGGGAAACGCCGGAGCAGGCGGCGGTCCGTGAACTGAGGGAAGAAACGGGATACCGTCTGGAGCCCGTATCCGGGGACGAGGCCTGGAGCCGTCCTTTTTATATGGGTGCGGGATTTACCGATGAGGCCTGCTGTGCGGTATTCGGCTATGCATCGGAGGACGGGGAGAAGGGCCGGCCGGAAGAAACGGAATCCATCCGCGTACTGACGGCGGACCGGAAAGAGCTCAGGCACATCCTCAGGACAGAGCGTGTGAGCCTGCGTATGGCCTATCTGTGCATGAACATATTAAACAGCGATCCGGGGGAGCCTTTCGCGTTCCTCGGAAGGGGTGGGGAATGATAATAACAGATCTTTGCTTGGAGAAATGGACACTGCGTGATGTTGAGAGCGGAAGGACCTGGAAGGCAGAGGCGCCGGGGAGCGTCCTTTCGGTATTGCTGGAAGCCGGCGAGATCCAGGATCCCTTTTTCAGGGAAAACGAAAAGGGACTGCGTGAGATCTTTGAAAAGGATTACGAATTTATCTGCCATTTCAGCCTGCGGGGGGATGTGCTGCAGGAGGAAACGCAGGAAATGGTCTTTTACGGACTGGATACCATCTGCGAGATCCGTCTCAACGGAGAGCGCCTGGGACGTACCAGGAACATGCACCGCACCTACCGCTATCTCGTTCGGGATAAACTGCGCATGGGCGATAATGAGCTCCTGCTGCATTTTTCGTCTCCGCTGAAATATATCAGTGAATACAAGCCCGCCGAGGGCAAGGAAGTGAAATGGGCGCCGTCCGGCGCCATGTATGGCGGGCATCTGCTCCGGAAATCCCATTCCTCCTTCGGCTGGGACTGGGGCCCGCAGCTGCCGGATATGGGGATCTTCCGCGAGATCCGTCTGGAAGCCTGGTCCAAGGTGAAGCTGAAAGAGGTCTTCTTCTATCAGGAACATATCGAGGGAAATGTCACACTCTTTGTGGATCCGATCCTGGAATATACGGATCCCATTCCCGTTGAGATCGTCGTGAGCGTGACGGATGAGCCTGCATCGGCCGTGATGACGCGCATGCCGGACCCCGGTACGGTCTGTACCGTGAAGGGGGAGAACGAGATCGGCATCCCGATCCGGGATCCGAAACTCTGGTGGCCCAACGGCTGCGGAAAGCATCCGCTTTATGATGTAAAAGTCGAGCTCAGAAAAGCCGATAAAGTATATGATGAGAAAAAGTTCCGCATCGGTCTGCGCACGATCGAGCTGATCCGCGAGAAGGACGCCCGGGGCGAAGGCTTCTGTTTTGCGGTGAACGGCCGCAGGATCTTTGCCATGGGCGCAAATATCATCCCGGAGGATGCCGTTTATTCACGGATCGGAGGGGAGAAGCAGCGGCAGCTCGTGGCGGACGCGGCGGCGGCGCATTTTAACTGTCTGCGGGCATGGGGCGGCGGGTATTATCCGTCGGATGCCTTTTACGATCTGTGTGATGAATACGGGATACTCGTATGGCAGGATCTGATGTTTGCCTGCAATATCTACGAGCTCACGCCTTCCTTTGAGCGCAGTATACTGGCGGAGGTGCGGGATAATGTAGCGCGTCTGCGGCATCATGCCTGCCTGGCGCTCTGGTGCGGCAATAACGAGATCGAAAGCGGCTGGGATCACTGGGACGGTTTTAAGGAGCATTCACCGGCGCTGCGGGCGGACTATATCAAGATGTTTGAGTACCTTCTGCCCCGGGCAGTGCGGGAAGCGGACGAATCCACCGCCTGGTGGCCTTCGAGCCCGTCTTCGGGAGGCTGTTTTGACGATCCGGACAGCGAAGACCGCGGCGACAGCCATTTCTGGGAAGTGTGGCACGGGCATCAGCCGTTCACGGAATACAGAAAACACCATTTCCGTTTCCTTTCGGAATTCGGCTTCCAGTCCCTTCCCGGGCTCAAGACGGTCAAAACCTTTACCGAGCCGGAGGACCGGAACCTGTTTGCACCGGTGATGGAAAGCCATCAGAAGCAGACAAAAGGCAACGGGGATATCATGTACTACATCTCCGAGAACTTCCGTTATCCGAAGGATTTCGAACAGCTGCTTTATGTTTCCCAGGTACAGCAGGGGCTGGCCATCGAAAGCGCGGTGGAACACTTTCGCCGGGAGCGCGGCAGCTGCATGGGAACGCTGTACTGGCAGCTCAACGACAACTGGCCGGGCAGCAGCTGGTCCTCGGTGGATTACTTCGGACGCTGGAAGGCGCTGCATTATATGGCACGCCGTTTTTATGCGCCGATACTGCCGAGCCTGCTTCAGGAGAACAATACGATCACGGCCTGCGTGACCAACGACAGCAGCGAGGCGGTGGTCGTGAAGCTGCGTCTGACCCTTGCCACCACGGCCGGCCAGGATCTGCAGCATTTTATGGAAGAGGGACGCTGTCCCGCCGGCGGTGTATGGCGCGGACAGACCAGGGATTTCAAACGGCATCTTACCGGAAGGGATCCCAGGGATATCGTGGTGCTGGGAGAATTCGATATCGCGGGTGTCAGCACCGTACGCTCGGCTACTTTTGTCCCGTACAAGCAGCTGAACCTCCAGCAGCCGAATCTGGAGACAAAGGTCATCGAGACCGAGGATGATTTTGAGGTAGAGCTTTCCACGGATGTGTTCACGCCCTTCGTCATACTGGATCTGAAGGAAGCGGATGTGGTGTTTTCCGACAACTGTTTTTCGCTTCATAAGGGGCGCAGCCGCGTGATCCGGGCCAAAAAGGCGGATATCCGCTGGCAGGCGGAGATCAGCGGCGTGGAGAGCTTTCAGGAGCAGCTGCAGATCTTCTATCTGCAGCAGTCGTACTAGTTTATGAGGAGAAAGCTATGAGAAATAAAGCCGGACAATGGATCAGCGTAGGGATCGCACTGCTTCTTCTTGTGCTGCTGTGCAGACCTGCCGTGCCCGTATCGGCGGAGGGAGAACATCCCACCCCGGTGCCGGTACCGACCCTTGCCGCGGCCGATACGGAACCCGCAGAGGAAGTGACTCCCCCGACGGAAGAGGAAGATCCGCTTACCGTTGATGAAGAGGATCTGATCTCGATCAAAGATGCCGTGCTCACACTGGCTTTTGAAACGGCGCCTTATACCGGGAACCCGATCGAACAGTCGGTGGAGAGTGTCGTGCTGGGCCGCAGCATACTGGTCTCCGGCAGGGATTATATGCTGGATACTGCCAGCCGCATGCGGGCCAGGGAGATGGGGACCTACAAGGTAACGGTCGTGGGTATGGGCAGCTATTGCGACAGCGTGAGCGCCACCTGGTCCATCGTGGAGCCGCTGCCCACCGAAACGCCGACGCCCACGCCCACCGGAGGGGCTCCCACGCCCACCAACGGACCGGAACCCACGGAGGCGGATCCTACGCCTTCCGGTATCGCGACACCGACGCCCATACCCAATGCGGGCTTTTCCGTTGAGGAAGTTTACGCGCAGACCTATACGGGAGGAAAGATCCTCCAGCCCGATATGCGTGTCTTTTATGACGGACAGCTGCTGATAAAGGGCGTGGATTATACTGTCAGCTACAGGAACAATATCAACGCCGGTATCGCTACGGTGATCATCCGCGGCAAGGGAAACTACAACGGGAGCTATGAACAGGATTTCACGATCCTGCCTGTGGATCTGGCCGAAAACTGTACCGCAAAGGATATCGTGACTACCGTTGCGGCAAAGCCGGCGGAAAAGACACCCGTGGTCTGCTGGAATGACCGTGTCCTTACAAGGGGAACGGACTGGACCATGGATATACAGCCGGTGGATATGAAGACGGCCGGGACCTACGGCGTACTGATCAGCGGGAAAGGCAATTTCGGCGGGAGACTGGCGGTGCGCATCACCCTGATGGAAGGCGTGGATGTGAGGCAGCTGAGCGTTTCTTCCATACCGGACCAGCACTGGACGGGGAACGCCATCTTTCCGAAAGTCGTGGTAAGCTATAAAGGAAAAGAGATCACCAAAGGTTTTGATCTGGATTACGAAGATAATGTAGATGCCGGCACAGCCAGCGTGGTACTCACCGCAAACGGGGAAGAGCTGGGCGACGGGACTGTACTGGCGGGACAGCGGCGCATAAACTTTAAGATCCTCGGACGCTCCATCGAGAGGGCAAGGGTAAAGATCGATAAATGCAATTACGACGGTACGGCGCAGACGCCGCCCGTGCGGATCACGCTGGCGGAACACGAGCTGATCGAAGACCGTGATTTTTCCGTGAGCTATAATAAGAATGTGAAAGTGGGTACCGCGGAAGTGACGATCCGGGGCGTGGGCGGTTATGTGGGAAAGATCAGCGCCAGGTTCGAGATCAGGGCCTGCCTGCTTTCGGATCCTTCGATCCGGATCGAGCTGCCGGATCAGGTTTATTACGAAAAGGGCGGTCCCAAGCCCCTGCCGCTCGTTACCCAGAACGGGAGGCAGCTGAAGAAAGGCAGGGATTACGTTGTCAGCTACGAGGGAGAACGTAAAGGCGGTCAGAGCTTTACCATCTTAATAGAGGGCAAGAATAATTATACAGGAAGCTATAAACGCAGCTGTGAGTGCCTGACAAAACCCCTGAGCGATACCATTTCACTGACCCAGGACCCTGTTTATAAGGAAAGATCCTCTGCGTCCCGTTATATGGCAAAGCCCATACTGATGGACAGCAACGGGAAACGCCTGAGGGCCGGTGTGGATTATGAAAAGAAATGGACCTATACCTATACGGACGGCAGAGAGGTAATGAAGACCGATATTCCCACCATGGGAAGGCGTATCCGCATCACACTCACCGGAAAGGGAAACTATTACGGGCTTAAGGTGATCGAGATCCGCGTTGTCGGAAGGAGCATCCGGAAAGCAAAGTTCCGCGTGGCAGATCAGGTTTATACAGCCTATGAACTCATGCCGGGAAAGATCGAGATCACGACAGAGGTTGAGAGCAGCCAGTATGAGATCCTGGCCTATTACAGCAATATCAAAAAGGGGAAAGGAAAGATGGTGATCCACGGACTGGGTGGCTACGGCGGCGTGAAGATCGTACCTTTCCGGATCATAAAATATAAAATGGGATAAATCCGCGGAATACCGGTATACGGTGTTACGGCGAAAGATGAGGAGGATGATATGAGAGTAGCGGTGATCGGGACCGGCTATGTCGGTCTTGTGACGGGAACCTGTTTTTCCGATATGGGAAACGAGGTATGGTGCGTGGATGTGGACAGTGCCAAGATCGAAAGGCTCAAACAGGGCGAGATCCCTATCTATGAGCCGGGACTGTCGGAGCTGGTGAAGAAGAATCACGCATCCGGAGCCCTGAATTTTACAACGGATATCGCAGAAGCATTGAAACGCTGTAATATCTGTTTTATAGCGGTCGGCACGCCTATGGGCGAGGACGGGAGCGCGGATCTTCATTATGTGCTGACCGTGGCAAAGAGCATCGGTGAGGTGATGGAGCGTCATACCTATGTGGTGGACAAATCAACGGTACCCGTTGGTACCGCAAAGAAGGTGCGCGATGCGATCCAGGCGGAGCTGGACAGACGCGGGAGCGACCTGACCTTTGACGTGATCTCCAACCCCGAATTCCTGAAGGAAGGGACGGCTGTGAGCGACTGTATGCGTCCCGACCGCATCGTGATCGGCGTGGACAACGAAAATGCCGCCGAGACCATGCGTGAGCTGTACCGGCATTACGTGCTGAATACGGACAATTTCATCCTGATGGATATCGCCAGCGCCGAGATGACCAAGTATGCGGCCAATTCCATGCTGGCCACCAAGATCAGTTTCATGAACGAGATCTCGCGGATCTGTGAAGAAGTGGGCGCTGATGTGAACAAGGTGCGCAAGGGCATCGGCAGTGACCGGCGCATCGGCTACTCCTTTATCTATCCCGGCTGCGGTTACGGCGGCAGCTGCTTCCCCAAGGATGTGAAAGCGCTGGTCAGGACTGCGGCGGAATACGGTTATGAAGCGCAGCTGCTCCATGCGGTGGAGGAGGTGAACTACTCCCAGAAACATGTGATCGCCGACAAGGTGAAGGAGCATTTCGGGCAGGATCTGAGCGGCCGCGTCTTTGCGATGTGGGGACTTGCATTTAAGCCAGATACGGATGATATGCGGGAAGCTTCCGCCATCACCATCGCCGAAGACCTTACTGCGGCAGGAGCCCGTATCGTTGCCTATGATCCCAAGGCCATGGAAGAAGCAAAGAACTGCTATCTGAAAGGCAACGAGGCCATAAGCTATGTCGACAGCAAGTATGAGGCCCTCAAGGGAGCGGACGGACTGATCCTCGTAACCGAGTGGAAGGAATTCCGCAGCCCGGATTTTGAAGAGATCAGAAGCCTGATGAAAACACCCGTGATCTTTGACGGACGTAATATCTACGGCAGCAAGGTTGCAAATAAATACGGCTTTGATTACTATCAGATCGGTGTGAAAGCCGCGCGGGTTCAGCTTGAAAAAAACTGAAGAATATGCGATACTAGAGGGTAGGGATTTTCCTGTAAAAAACAGCCGGAGATATCCGGTATCATGAAAGGAGAAGGTTATGGGACTTATACAGGCAGCAATAGGGGCTATAGGAGGGACTCTGGCGGATCAGTGGAAAGAGTATTTTTACTGTCCGGCGATCGATCCGCAGTATCTGCTGGTGGAAGGCCAGAAAAAGACGAACGGCCGTTCCTCCAATACCAAGGGGCAGGAGAACATCATCTCGAACGGCTCCATCATTACCGTGGCAGACGGTCAGTGCATGATCATCGTGGATCAGGGCAAGATCGTGGAAGTGAGTGCGGAGCCCGGTGCTTTCCAGTTTGATTCTTCCGCATCTCCTTCTGTTTTCGCAGGCAGTCTCGGACAGAGTTTTGTAGATTCCATGAAGGATGCCTGGAGCCGTTTCACTTTCGGCGGTATGGCAGCCCGTACACAGAAGGTTTATTATTTTAACATGCTCGAGATCCTGGACAACAAGTTCGGGACCCAGCAGCCTATCGAATTCCGTATCGTGGATTCCAAGGTGGGTCTGGACATGGATACCAGCCTGCGCATTCACGGAACCTATTCTTACCGGATCACCGATCCGCTGCTTTTCTATACCAATGTCTGCGGTAATATCGAAGGCGCATATCGCAGGGATAAGATCGACAGCACTCTGAAGGCAGAGTTCTCGGCAGCCATGATGAACGTGGTACCGACCCTGGCCGACCTGGAGCTGCGTCCCAACCAGATTCCCGCCCATGCGCAGGATATGACGGACCGTATGAACGCAAAGCTTTCCGAAAAGTGGAGCAAGGGCAGAGGTATCTCCATTGTTTCGCTGGCCATCGAAAGCGTTACGATCCCCGAAGAAGACAAGAAGGCTCTGCAGGATTTCCAGAAGCAGGCCGTTATGATGAATCCCGGCATGCTCAACGCAGCTTCCGCTACCGCTTACAACCAGGCACTGGTCAATGCGGCAAACAACCAGGGCGGCGCGATGATGGGCTTCATGGGAATGAACATGATGCAGCAGGCGGCAGGCCAGATGAACCCGCAGACCTTCATGCAGAATGCACAGGCTCTTCAGCAGCAGCAACAGGCGGCTCCGGCACCCGCGGCAGCTCCCGCACCTGCACCGGCTCCTGCGGCAGCAGGCTGGAAGTGCCCGAAGTGCGGTCACGAAGGCAACACCGGCAAGTTCTGCGCGGAGTGTGGCGAAGCGAAGCCCGCTGACGAGACCGGCTGGACCTGTTCCTGTGGTGCAGTGAACAAGGGCAAATTCTGCGCGGAGTGCGGCAAGCCGAAGCCCGCAGGCGCACCTCTTTACAAGTGCGACAAGTGCGGCTGGGAGCCCGAGGATCCTCACTATCCTCCGTAGTTCTGCCCGGAATGCGGCGACCTCTTTGACGACAACGATAAGGTTTGATCTTTGTAATAAATAAATGAACTACATTGTTTTTGATCTGGGGTGGAACCAGCCCCAGGACGGAAAGCCAA
>JAEELW010000030.1 GCA_016282915.1 Lachnospiraceae bacterium
GACCAGAACAACAAGATCCAGCGTTACAAAGGTCTGGGTGAGATGGACGCCGAACAGCTCTGGGAGACCACCATGGATCCGGAGCGCCGCATACTCCTGCGTGTAAATATGGATGAGGATGCCGAAAGCGAACTGGACATGACCTTCACCACCCTGATGGGCGACAAGGTGGAACCGCGCCGCGAATTTATCGAAACGAATGCGAAATATGTCAGAAACCTGGATATATAAGGCATCCAAAGTCAGGGATTTTTCAAGCTTGCTTGATAAAATCCCTGACCTTGGATGCCAACAACCATGAGCAACGAAGGTATTTCCGAAGGAAATACCGGGAGTTGCGAATGGTTGCAGGATCGCGGAAGCTGCGAAGCAGCGTGCGATCCTGGATATCCGGAAAGATTATGAGCAGCGAAGGTATTTTAATTCTCCTGTATCTGTCATAGAGGACAACAATATGAAAGAGACCATGAAAAAGATCAATATACGCATGAGCTTATATATGGGATTGGCTATGAGTTTTGCCCTTTCTGTTGTAGGAAACATCCTTTCTGACCGCTTTTCTTTTCCGATTTTTTTCATTACTCTTTTTGCAAGTTTTATCATCAGCGTATTGATCGGTCTGGCTGTTCCCATGAGAAGGATCGGACAGGCTGCCACAAAAAATATGAAGCAGGGCAGCATCGGAGCGCGGGCTCTGGAAAGTCTGATCAGCGATCTGATCTATACGCCTGTCATTACTCTGACTATGATATGTATCGTCCGGAAGCTGGTACCGGTTTTTGCGGGTATGGCCGCAAAACAGTCTGAAAAACTCGCATTAGGAAGCAGTGAAGGCAAAGAAGCTATGGAACTTGCTTATCTGGAAAAATCACAGGAAGCGCTTGATAATCTTCCGCCTTTTGCGATCATGTTTTTTTCATCCCTGGCACTTTGCTTTGTGATCGCTTATGTGCTGATCTTTTTCCTTCAGCCTCTGTTTTTGAAGATGCTGTTGAAAAGATTTCACGTGGGGGCACCCGGAGCCGGCGGTCCCGGAGCACCGGATAACGGCATGCAGCAGGGAATGCAGGGTGACCCGCAGCAGATGCCGCAACAGATGGACGGGCAGTTATCGGAACCATCGCCGCAGGATGATTTTATGATAAGAAGGACCGAAGTGATCGAAGCGGGAGAGATCAGAGAGATCGGTAATACAACGGATAAGCAATGAAAGTAAAGAGATTTTTTCTGATATCCTTTCTGCTGACGATCCTGATGTTCGGTGTAATGATACCCAGTCTGCTGGTGCCGAAGGAGATCGACGCACTGATCATGCTGAATGTGGCTTTCATGCTTTTTGCGGCGGGAAGCTGGCTGCTTACCATTGTGGATCTGTTCATGCTTCTGACATTAAGACCTTATCTGCCGGGACTGAAAAGCTACCGTATTCTGTCTTTGATATTAATGATAGCGGCAGCAGTCTTTGGGATCGTGAGCGTGATACGCGAGAAAGGTTTTACGGGTTCCAGTGCGGAAATGATACTTCTGTATCTTATACCGCTTCTTATCATAGTGTACGTTTTATTGGACATTATCGAAAGAAAAAGGAATAAAAATCCGGATAAAGATCCGGAAAATAAGAATAATAAGACCGGAAAAGAAATTATCCGTAAGGAAAAAAAGAAAGCGTAATATTGCTTTTCGGACATTTAAGTGAGGTTTCGCAATGAGTGAAGAGCTGAATGACAAAGTATTTGACCGGATCAGTGATGTTGATCTGAAGTCGACCATGGAAAAATCCTATATCGATTACGCCATGAGCGTTATCGCATCCAGGGCGCTTCCGGATGTGCGTGACGGATTAAAACCCGTACAGAGACGTATCCTTTTTTCCATGATCGAACTGCACAACGAGCCGGATAAGCCGCATCGTAAATGCGCTCGTATCGTCGGTGATACGATGGGTAAATATCACCCGCACGGTGATTCCTCCATCTACGGTGCATTGGTCAATATGGCCCAGGACTGGAACCTGCGTTATCCGCTTGTGGACGGCCATGGCAATTTCGGTTCCGTGGACGGCGACGGCGCCGCGGCCATGCGATATACGGAAGCGCGTCTGTCCAAGGTTTCCATGGAGCTTCTGGAAGACATCAACAAGGATACGGTAGATTTCACACCGAACTTTGATGAAACGGAGCAGGAACCGGTCGTACTTCCCGCCCGTTTCCCGAACCTCCTTGTGAACGGTACCACAGGTATCGCCGTAGGTATGGCGACCAATATCCCGCCCCACAATCTGCGGGAAGTCATCGGTGCTGTGGTAAAGATCATCGATAACCGTGTGCAGGAAGACCGCGATACCGAGATCGATGAACTCATGGAGATTGTAAAAGGACCGGATTTTCCTACCGGAGCCATGATACTCGGAACCCACGGCATACAGGAAAGTTACCGTACGGGCCGCGGCAAAGTACGTATGCGCGGCGTGACCAATATTGAAACCCTGCCGAACGGAAAATGCCAGATCATCGTGACCGAGCTGCCTTATATGGTGAACAAGGCCAACATGATCCTGAAGATCGCCGATCTCGTCAAGAATAAAAAGATCGACGGTATCACGGATATCCGCGACGAATCCAACCGCGAAGGCATGCGTGTCGTGATCGAGCTGCGCCGCGATGCCAATGCGAATATCATACTGAATCAGCTTTATAAGCATACACAGCTGCAGGATACCTTCGGCGTGACCATGCTCGCTTTGGTCAATAACGAGCCGCGGGTCATGAACCTGCTGGAGATGCTGAGTGAATACCTGAAGCATCAGGAGGATGTGGTCACCCGCCGTACGAAATACGATCTGAACAAGGCGGAAGAAAGAGACCATATCATCCAGGGTCTGCTGGTCGCGCTGGATCACATCGATGAAGTGATCAGCATCATCCGCAGCAGCCAGACCGCGCAGGAAGCAAAGGAACGTCTGCAGGAACGCTTCGGACTGACCGAGGCCCAAACCACCGCCATCGTGGAGATGCGTCTGAGAGCGCTGACCGGATTGGAGCGGAAAAAGCTGGAAGACGAGCATGCGGAGCTTTTGAAAAAGATCGCGGAATGGAAGGCCATCCTTGCGGATGAAAAGCTTCTGCTCGGTGTGATAAAAACGGAGCTTCTGGAGACCTCGGAGCGTTTCGGCGATGACCGCCGTACCATGATCAGCTATGACAGTTCCGAGATCGATGAAGAAGATATGGTGCCGCTGGAGAATACCATTGTTGCCCGGACGAGTCTTGGTTATATCAAACGTATGACCGTGGACAATTTCAAAGCCCAGGGCCGCGGCGGTAAGGGTATCAAGGGTATGAGCACGATCGAAGACGATTATATCGAAGACCTGCTCATGACCACGACCCATCACTATATCATGTTCTTTACAAACCGCGGCAGGGTATACCGTCTGAAAGCCTGGAAGATCCCCGAGGCCAGCCGTACTTCCCGCGGAACGGCCATCGTCAACCTTCTGCAGCTTCAGCCGGAAGAAAAGATCAGTGCGGTGATCCCGGTCACGGATTATAAAGAAGGACGTCATCTCTTCATGGTGACCCGCAAGGGTATCATCAAGAAATGCGATATGACCGAATTTGCCCGTATCAACAAGAACGGACTCAACGCCATCAATCTGCGGGATGATGACGAACTGATCGAGGTAAAACAGACGGATGTGAAGACCCACATCTTCCTCGTGACAAAATACGGTATGTGCATACGTTTCAAGGAAACCGACGTGCGTGTTATGGGCCGCGGCGCCATGGGCGTGATCGGTATGAACCTTTCCTATGACGACGAGATCGTCGGCATGCAGCTGGATCATCAGGGAGATTCCCTCCTGGTAGTCAGCGAGAACGGTATCGGAAAGCGTTCTCCTCTTGAGGAATTCCGCCTGCAGAACCGCGGCGGTAAGGGCCTCAAGTGCTACAAGATCACGGAACGGACCGGCGACCTGATCGGTGTGAAAGCCGTACGTGACGAGCATGAGATCATGATGATCACCACGGCCGGCACGATCATCCAGGTGCGCATGAGCGAGATCCCGGTACACGGGCGCATCACTTCCGGCGTGAAGATGATGAATCTTGACGAGGGCGTACGGATCGCGCGTATCGCAAAGGTCAGGGAAAAAGTCAGTGACGGCGATCAGGAATTTGATGATATCGCCGCAGCGGAACGGCGCATGGAAGAGGAAAAAGCCGCCATGCCCGTAGAGGAAGATCAGGATTTTGATGAAGATGATATGATCTATCCGAAGGAAGATACGGAAGAATAAAGGAAAGTAAAGCGGCGGCCCGTATGGCCGCCGTTTTTGAGAACCGGGGGGACGGTCCTTCTGTCCTCAATTTTTGAGGACAGAAGGACCGTCCCCCTGTCTTCATGTCTTCACCGTCCCCTGTCGTCCCTCTATTCCGTCTCCCAGATAATGGTATATTCCACGTCTGTCAGATTCCCGATCTGATGGATGTAATTCTCGATCAGCTGTTTTACCTGCCCTTCTGCCGTTGAGAGCAGGGCACTGTTATTGCGTATGTCTTCTTCCATCTGCCTGTCCGCTTCGTTAACGGCTTCATTGATGGTATCCACCGTAATGGGATTCTGCTGAATCCACTGGTCCGGTTCTTCCACATAGGAATACTTATTAATGGATTCGGGGATCTTGCGGCTGCTGATATCCGGCTCCGGCAGAAGGATACGGATCTCGCTTCCGTTCTGCGTCATCCGTATATTCTTGACATTATAACTGATCTCTACTTCACAGTCATATTCCTGCATGAAATTGCGGTCTTTTTCACCGAGATGGGAAACACCGCTTCCGGCCTTCTGGGTACCGTAGGCCACGTTGTGGTAAATGCATTTCAGACTGGACAGGTTTGCAATGGCACGGATCTGGGCAACATCCGGTACCAGTTCATTTTCCGCATTGTTCTGCGAAGCGCTGTTTTCGGATGCGGCAGGCTCGTTTCTTTTGTCCCAGTCCTCTTCCTTTACCTCGCCACAGGCAGAAAGACTGACGGAAAGCAGGATGGTGCAAAACAGGGAAGGAAGTAACTTTTTCTTATTCTTCATAAGTAAGCACCTCCACGGTATACTGTTTTTCAGGATTCACCTGATTCACCCAGGGTTCTACCAGAGCTTTCATCGTAGAGACCGCACTGTCTTCCGCGACTTTGATGATATCGTCGAGCTGTCCGATCTTCCTTCGCCGGGTCATATCACTGTCGGCGGCGGTAAAGGCTTCGTTATAGGTATTGCCGGTATTGTATTTCTGATCGGTAAAGATATAGTGGAAATCCCCGCTGATGCTGTGTTCATACATCTCCACCCGGGGAAGCCGGATCGTGATCTTATTGTTTTCCTCATCGAGATGGATACGGACGGCGCGCACGTCGATCCCCGCTTTTATTTCTGCGCGGTAGGAAACGTAATATTTCAGGCCGCTGCCGTCGGAGGCATAAACCTGGGCTACGCCGTTGTAAGGATAAACCGCGGTATAGAGTGTGGCGTCCAGGATCACTTTCTGCAGGGTGCTTTCGGTGACCAGCTCTACTTCTCCTTTTTCACCTATAAAGATATCTTCCGCAGTATCCGTGATCTTTTTTCCAAGACTCTCATCATCTTTACTGCAGCGGAGCATGATGAGGACGATAACGATGATCAGCAGAATGAGCAGGATGATCAGCAAACGGAAACCCTCTACCAGGCGGGTGAAGATATTGCCCCGTTTTCCTTCTTTCAGCGCTTTTTTTGCCAGGGCTTTTCTTTTTTTGTCCAGAGCCTCGTCTTCCTTTTCCAGAAGTTCGAGCTCTTCTTTCAGTTTTCTGCTCATAGTGCAAGTATAGCACAAGCAAGATATACAGAAAAGAAAAAAAATGTTATACTGAAATGGATTATGCAAAGAAGGAGGCATGGGAAACCATGGGAAAAAGCTTATTCAATGACGGATGGGAATTTTCAAAGCAGGCCGCGGGAACAGGGATCGAGGCGCTTTCCGCCATGGAATTTACGCGCGTCAATCTTCCACATGACTGGCTGATCGGGCAAGTGGGCGACCTGTACGAATCCTCCACAGGCTTTTACCGTAAGCTTTTCTCTCTGGAGAAAAAAAACGGGAAGCGTTATGAAATCTATTTCGAGGGTGTTTATATGGACAGCACCCTTTATGTGAACGGAAAAAAAGCCGGTGAATGGAAATACGGCTATTCCTCCTTTTTCTTTGATATCACGGACTATCTGGAGAACGGTGAAAACGAAATCCTTGTAAAGATCGATCATATATCGCCCAACAGCCGCTGGTACAGCGGCGCGGGGATCTACCGCGACGTATATCTGAACGAGATCCCACAGACCCATATCGTAACGGACAGTATCTATGTATCGGCGCGGCCCGTACTGAACGGAAAGGCAGCAGGGCCCGAAGATCACGTGCAGGAAACGGATCTTGAAGGCGAATGGGAGCTTAAGCTTTCCGCCGAGATCGCCTGCGGTGCTGCCGACTGCCGCTGGGATAAAGCTTATCCGGAAGGAGCTCTTTCGGATGCATCCGCTCATGAAGCACTGACACTCAGCATTCCCGCTCTCGGGATCGAAGCGGCGGCAGACAGTGAAGAGAAGAAAGACGGTATCCTGCTGGCAGAGTTTGTCCGGAAAGTACAGGGACCGAAGCTCTGGTCACCGGAAGTTCCCGCTCTGTACGAAGCGGAGCTGAAACTGGGAGAGCAGAAGGAAACGCTGCGTTTCGGCTTCCGTCATTTTACCTATGATACCGGGCGTGGATTTTTTATCAACGGAAAACATGTAAAAGTCAACGGCGTATGCGAGCATCACGATCTGGGTGCCATCGGTGCCGCATTCAACAAGAGCGCGATGCGCCGCAAATACGAGATCCTCCGCGGCATGGGAGTGAACGCCGTGAGAACGGCGCATAACATGCCGGCGCCGGGGCTTCTGGAGCTGGCGGACGAGCTGGGCTTTCTTGTAATGGACGAAGCCTTTGATATGTGGGAGAGCAGCAAGACAGCTTACGATTACGCGCGCTTTTTCAAAGAGTGGAATGAAAGGGACGTGCGCAGCTGGATCCGCCGCGACCGCGATCATCCTTCCGTATTTCTCTGGAGCATCGGAAACGAGATCTATGATACACAGAAGGACGATCACGGACAGGATATCACACGCCTGCTGCAGAAGGAAGCAAAGGAGAACGACCCCCGCGGAAATGCGATGATCACCATGGGCTCCAATTACATGCCCTGGGAGAAGACGCAGAAATGCGCGGATATACTGAAATATATAGGCTATAACTACGCGGAGAAGTTTTACGACGAGCACCATGCGGCGCATCCCGACTGGCATATCTTCGGGAGCGAGACCTCTTCTACCGTACAGAGCCGCGGGATCTATCATTTTCCTTATTCCCGCAGCGTCCTTGCGGACGACAATCTGCAGTGTTCCGCTCTGGGCAACAGTACCACGAGCTGGGGCGCGCTGAATCCGGAATACTGCGTGATCCAGGAGCGCGATCATGAATTTTCCATGGGACAGTTCCTCTGGTCCGGTTTTGATTATATCGGAGAGCCCACGCCCTATCAGACGAAGAACTCCTATTTCGGGCAGCTGGATACCGCGGGCTTTCCGAAGGACAGCTATTTTGTGTACCGCGCTGCGTGGACGGACGCTGGGAGCGAGCCTTTTGTTCATGTCTTTCCTTACTGGGATTTCAACCCCGGTCAGCTCATCGATGTGCGCGTGATCTCCAACGCCCCCGAGGTAGAGCTTTTTGTTAATGGCGTCTCACAGGGGAGGAAGACGATCGACCATGCACACGGCACGGTACTCAGCGGAGACTACGTTGTTGCCTATGAGCCCGGCTGTATCACGGCCCGCGCTTATGATGAAGAGGGAAAGCAGCTCGCGGAGGAGACAAGGTATTCCTTCGGCGAGAGCGCGAGTCTGAAAGCCGAAGTTTATGACAGCGGACGGAAACTGACCGCCGGCTGCGGCGATATGGCTTTTATCGAGCTGTCGGCGCTGGATGCGGAGGGGCACCCGGTTGAAAACGCAAATGATAAAGTACATGTCAGCGTGGAGGGCGCCGGATGGCTGGCAGGCCTTGATAACGGCGATTCTTCGGATACGGATGAATATAAGGGCTGTGAAAAGCGTCTCTTTTCCGGAAAACTGCTGGTGTGTATCGCGATAGGAAACGAGTGTGGCGACATCCGCGTCCGCATGGAGAGCGAAGGCTTAAAGGGCGCGGAATGCGTCCTGCATGTGGAAGAAAAAGAAGCGCGGGAAGGGATCTCGCTCGTGCCTGAAGCACTAACGGCGAAGGCAGCCGGAGGAAGATATATACGAAAGATCGAGCTTGCCTGTGACGGCAGCCGGAGCCTGAACGCGGAGCATAACGAAGTAAAGCTCAGCGCAAAGATCTTTCCTCCGGAAGCCGCTGCGGCCTTTGATCCGAAGGAGCTGGTCTGGAAAGCCGTCAATGATGACGGGATCGAAAGCAATATCGCAAAGATCACGGAGATCGAAGGCTTAAGCGCAAAGGTAAAAGCACTGGGAGACGGGAGTTTCCGGCTGCGCTGTATGGCGCGCTGCGGGAAGGAGGAATTCCTGAGGATCATCTCCGAACTGGATTTTACCGTGGACGGACTGGGAGCGGCGACCTTTGATCCCTATTCCTTTGTGGCCGGCGGATTGTGGAATTACGGGGAAGGAGATCTGGGCGTAGGAAACGATCACGGCGTGTCCACTTCGCGGGAAGGCCGGAGCGTGGTCGGCTTTGAGAATATCGATTTCGGTTCCTACGGATCCGACGAGGTAACGATCTCCATCTTCCGCCTTGCGGACGATCCCTTTGAATTCGAGCTCTGGGAAGGCGTACCGGAAGCGGAAGGAAGCGAGCTCTTACTGAACGGCTATTATCAGAAAAAGATGATATGGAATCAGTACCAGCCGGAGACCTATAAACTGAAACGGCGCATGAAAGGCCTGACGGGACTGTATCTCGTGGCGCACGATAAAGTACATATCGGCGGTTTTTCCTTCCGGAAATATATCAAAGCCTATGAGCTGCTGAAGGCCGGGGAATGCGATGCGGTTTACGGCGACAGCTTTGAGCTCAGGGACGGGC
The DNA here is from genome assembly GCA_016282915.1 of Lachnospiraceae bacterium. Taxonomy (GTDB): domain Bacteria; phylum Bacillota; class Clostridia; order Lachnospirales; family Lachnospiraceae; genus NK4A136. Next base: position 9,161 of record JAEELW010000030.1, read on the forward strand.
GTATCGACGGGATCGGAAACAACGTGACCGTGGAATTTTCGGATATGGATTTCTGTGAAGCGCCCGCAACAAAACTGAAGATCAAAGGGCACAGCGGGATCCCTCTCAATACGATCCATGTGATCTTTGACAACGGGTCGGAGGAGATCCGGGATATCCTGGAATTCAGAAAAGAAGAGGGTGAGCTGCAGGAATTTGATGTGAGTTCCTACAGCGGCAGGGGCACGGTCCGATTCGTATTCCTGCCCGGCAGCAGTTTTGATATGGAGTCGTTACAGTTTTCATAAAGATTTTTGACAGATCGGAGATCCGGAGGATATGCGCAGATGAAAAGAAGGGACAATAAGAAAAACCTCAGAAAGATGAAGAGCAGTCACGGGATAGTATCCTTTCTTCTGTTTTTCCTGGGACTGACGCTTTTTCTGGCTGTACTTGCGAGCGTTCTGGGCGTTTTTCTGAGCAATATCATAAGCAACAAGATCGATGATGAATACTCGCGCATCAGCAGGGATGCGGAAGTTTATGAAAACAGCGCTGACGACGCATCCCTGATGAGTTACCTGAAAATGAAAGACCGGATATGGATCGTCCGCGACAGAAACGGCGCGGTGACGGCGCAGAACGGGGAAGACAGCTGCGGAAAGGAAAAACAGACCATTATATCGGCAAGCGGAGTCTTTTCGCTGATCACGGAAAACCGGAAGCTGGTCGGTTACGAAGACACCAGGGATAATGCCCTGGCCGCCAGTAATGGCGTGATCAATATCGATATGGGCCGGATCAGTGATATGCTGAGCTTCAGTATCTTTATGGGTGATGAGGAATTTCCGGAACCGGACGATGCACATATCCGCTATCTCGATCAGGATATGGTAAAACTGCCCTACTGGATCTCGATCCCCCTGAAGGACGGAAACGAGTTTATCGGGAAAGCGTATTTTATGATCGGTACGAAGGATCTGATGTTCCTGATCGGTGTGGTCCTGGTGCTGGCATTATTTGTCCTGGTCATGACCATCTTCCTGATCGGAAAGCTGATCCGCAACATCGTACGGAACCGGCGGATCAGTCATATCTTTTATACCGATGAAGTCACAAAGGGTAAAAACCGCATGTGGTTCCTGATCAAGGGAGAGCAGTTCCTGAAACGGAGACGCTATGCCGGTCACAGCTTTGCCATTGTCAGTATTTCCATGATCCGCTACAGCAATTTCTGTATGTGCCATTCGATCGCGGAAGGTGAGGCGCTGCTGACGGTGGTGATGGACCAGCTCAGCCGCCGCATGAATAAAAATGAGATGGCGGTCCATTACGGAAATGCGGAATTTGCCCTCCTGCTCTTTACGGATAAGGAGGATCAGCTGAAGGGACGGCTGAACGCCCTGCTGGGACTGGCAGAACGGGCCGATCCGGCGCACCGCTGCGCTTTCCATGCCGGTGTGGCGATCCTTCCGCCCAATATCATAAACGCAAAGATAAAGAGAAGAAAGTACCTGGATCTGGAAAGCGTATACAACAACGCCTGCGCGGCCCGCGCTACTCTTGCGGAGAAAGAGGACTCCGCCGTGGCATTTTTCGATACGAAGCTCCTGGAGGAACAGCGCTGGATCGAAACGGTGCAGGAGCATCAGGCCCGCGCCCTGGCAAACGAAGAATTCGTGGTCTACTATCAGCCCAAATATTCTCCGGATACGGAAGAACTGAAAGGAGCGGAGGCGCTGATCCGCTGGCAGTCGCCGGAATTCGGCTTCATCCCGCCCGGACGCTTTATCCCGATCTTTGAGAAGAACGGTTTTATCACGGAGATCGACCATTATATGCTGCGCCATGTGGCATTGGACCAGAAAAGATGGCTGGACGCCGGTAAGAAATGCGTACCGGTCTCGGTCAATGTTTCCAGGGCACATTTCATCGAGCCGGACCTGGCGGAGCAGATCCGCGACCTGGTGGATGAATGCGGGGCACCGAGAGAACTGATCGAGATCGAGCTGACGGAGAGTGCTTTCTCTGATGATAAGATGGCTCTGATCGGCACGCTCAACCCCCTGAAGAGCTACGGCTTTACCGTGTCCATGGACGATTTCGGCTCGGGCTATTCTTCGCTCAATTCCCTGAAGGATATGGCTCTGGATGTGCTGAAGCTTGATGCGGAATTCTTCCGTTCCATCCCCTGGTCTGCGGAGGAACAAAAGAAGCCGGAAGCAGGAGCCGGAACAGCGGAGCCTGTGAAAGCCGCCGCTGCGGCAGAGACCGTAAAGAGCGCGGAAAATGCGGAAGCTGCAGCGGAAGCCGGAAGCAGCGCGGCGGAAACAGCAGCTGCCGCAGAGGAAAAGAGCAGCGCGGAGAAGCTGCGGGAATTTTCCGGCAATGCGGAGGACGCAGCTGCAGCGGAAGCCGGAAGCAGCGCGGAGAATGCGGACGTAACGGCAGCAGAAGAAAAGAACAGCGCGGCGGAAGCTGCATCTGCAGCGGAAGATAAGGGCAGCGCGGAAAAAGAAGTTTCGGACGATGCCGGGCGTAATACTGCGGAAGCTGCGGAGGAAGAAGCGCAGGCTGCAGCTGCCGTGAGCATTCCGGAAGATGCGGAAGACGCCGCAGAGGAAGAGTCCGCCGCGGAAGGAGATAAGCAGGAAGCCGCTTCGGGGGCAGAAAAGACCGGCGGTATAAACGAAGAAGCTGCGGAAAAGAAAGAACTTCCGGCAGTAGTTGCGAAAAAAGAACAGAAGGAAAGTCCTGCGGACGAGAGAGCCCGCATCGTGGTGACGGAAGCGATCCGCCTGGCACGGCGCCTGAACATGCGCACCGTGGCAGAGGGCGTGGAGCAGAAGGACCAGGTGGATTTCCTTGCGGAGCAGGGCTGCGATATGATCCAGGGCTACTATTTCGCAAAACCCATGCCCGGAAGTGAATATGAACAGAGGCTGAAATGAAGAATAATATCCATGAAAACGTGGACGTTGCCGTGATCGGCGCGGGTCATGCGGGCTGCGAAGCGGCGCTGGCCTGTGCAAGGCTCGGCTATACGACCGTGATCTTTACCGTAAGTGTGGACAGTATCGCGCTCATGCCCTGCAATCCCAATGTGGGCGGCAGTTCCAAAGGACATCTCGTGCGCGAGCTGGACGCCCTGGGCGGAGAGATGGGCAAGGTGATCGACGCGACTTTTATCCAGTCGCGCATGCTGAATCTTTCCAAGGGGCCCGCGGTCCATTCCCTGCGCGCGCAGGCGGACAAGGCGGAGTATTCGCGGGAGATGCGGAAACGCCTGGAAAACCAGGAAAATCTGCAGATCCGCCAGGGCGAGGTGTGCAGTATCGAGACCGAAGACGGAATGATCCGCGGGGTTTATACGGCGACCGGCAGTTTTTATGAGTGCAGGGCGCTGATCATCTGTACCGGTACTTACCTGAACGGGCGCTGCCTGACAGGCGAACATATCAGTCATACCGGCCCGAACGGCCTGCAGGCAGCCACGCATTTAAGCGATTCCCTCCGGGAACACGGGGTGGAACTAAGGCGTTTTAAGACCGGTACGCCCGCCCGCATGGACGGCCGCAGCCTGGATTACGACAAGATGCAGGTGCAGCACGGGGATGCGCGGGTGATCCCTTTTTCCTTTTCCACGGATCCGGAGAGCGTGCAGATCGAACAGGCCGACTGTTATCTGACCTATACGAATGAGGAGACGCACCGTATCATCCGGGCCAATCTGGACCGTTCGCCGCTTTATGCGGGCGTGATCGAAGGCACCGGTCCCAGGTATTGTCCGTCCATCGAAGATAAGGTGGTACGCTTTCCCGAAAAGGAAAGGCATCAGGTCTTTATCGAGCCGGAAGGGCTTCATACGAACGAGAAATACGTGGGCGGCATGAGCAGCTCCCTGCCGGAGGATGTGCAGCTGGCCATGTACCGCACGGTACCGGGGCTGGAACACTGCCGCATGGTCCGGAATGCCTACGCCATCGAATATGACTGCCTTGGCCCGGGACAGCTCTCGCTTTCCCTGGAACTGAAGAGCATCGGCGGGATCTTCTGTGCGGGGCAGTTCAACGGCAGCAGCGGCTACGAAGAAGCGGCGGCGCAGGGACTGATGGCCGGCATCAATGCGGCGCGGAAGCTGAGCGGCCGCGAGCCTCTGGTCCTGCGGCGCGACGAAGCCTATATCGGCGTGCTGATCGACGATCTGGTCAGTAAGGAAAATAACGAGCCTTACCGTATGATGACCAGCCGCGCGGAATACCGCCTCCTGCTCCGCCAGGACAATGCAGATCTGCGACTCAGACATTACGGTTATGAATCCGGTCTGGTGAGCCGGGAGGAATATGAGCGCACGCTGGAAAAGCAGCGGCTCATCGATGCGGGACTGGCGCGGATGTATGAAGAGAAGGTCGGCGCCGGAGCCGAGGTACAGGCGTTTCTGGCGGCCCACGGCAGCGCGCCTTTAAAAAAGTCGGCCAGCTATGCGGAACTGATCTGCCGGCCGGAGCTTACTTACCGGGACGTGATCACGGAGCTGGCAAAGGAAGAGCCGCTGCCGGAGGCCATCGCGGAGCAGATCGATATCGAGATCCGTTACGAAGGCTATATCCGCCGGCAGCGTCTGCAGGTGGAGCAGTTCAAAAAAATGGAGAGCCGCCGCATCCCCGCGGATATCGATTATGATGACGTGCAGAGCCTGCGTTTGGAGGCAAGGCAGAAGCTGAAGGCCTTCCGTCCGGAAAGCGTGGGACAGGCTTCCCGTATCAGCGGCGTGAGCCCTGCGGATATCGCGGTGCTGATGGTATATCTGAAGAGACGGTAGCATTTTAATGATCATTTATACCGGAGGATGCGGAAAGAAAAAGGACACCGGGCTATTGTTTACATAATATAAGAAAAAACTCTTGCCCTTTATTGACAGACATGATATTATTACTTCTGTATGTTTAGGGGTAATGCGATCCTATAGGAGAGATATATGGCAGCAAAAAACAAACGGGGACTTGGACGCGGACTGGACGGGATGATCCCGGCAAAGACCACGCCGGTGGCGGCACCGGCGGCAGAACCGGACGGAAACCCGCTGATGCTGGATATCAAAAAGATAAAGGTTGATAAAAACCAGCCCCGCAAAAACTTTAATGAAGACAAGCTGCAGGAGATGGCGGACTCCATTCAGGAGCACGGCATCATCGAGCCCCTGGTGGTGACTCCCGAAGGCAGCGGCTATACGATCGTTGCCGGTGAACGCCGTTTCAGGGCCGCAAAGCTGGCCGGACTTACGGAAATACCTGTCGTCGTGCGTAAATACGAAACGCCCCAGCAGAGGCTGGAAGAGCAGATCGTGGAAAACATCCAGCGCGAGGACTTCAATTCGATAGAAGAAGCACAGGGTTATAAGCTGCTGAAAGAGTTTCTCGGAACGGACGATGAGGTGGCAAAGCGTGTGGGCAAGAGCCGCGCGGCGATCACCAATTCCCTCCGCCTTCTGAAACTGGGCGAGCGTGTGCAGCAGATGGTGATCGATGAGCAGCTGTCCATGGGACATGCAAGAGCGCTGCTGGCCATCGAGGATGAGGAAAAACAGTTCACCACCGCTCAGGACGCTTTCGACCGTTCCCTTTCCGTGCGCGAGCTGGAAAAGCTGGTAAAGAAGCTGGTGGGACCGGCCAGGACGGGAAAGAAAAAGAAGGAAGACCTAAGCCAGTATCAGATCCATTTTGATGAATATGCCGATCGTCTGGCACAGCGGCTGGGAGTGAAAGTGGCCGTCAGCCTTAAGGACAAGAATACGGGCAGACTGGAACTGGATTTTTACAGCACGGCGGATTTTGACCGTTTTTATGAAAAACTGAGTAAAGACGAGTAAAATCCCGGTTTTGAAACGTATTACAGAATGATGGTATTGCTTGAATCAAATGTAGCGGTCAGTAAAATATTTGATGCCATAGGATTGGGGGGCATGGATATCGCGATCCCGCTGATCCTGCTCTTTCTGGTGACGGTAGCGCTGATCGTGATCGTGGTCCTGCAGTCAAAGCGTCAGGCGGCGCTGGTCTACCGTCTGGAGTGTTTCATGCAGGGAGAAGAGGCGGCGAGCCTCGAAGACCAGATCGGACGGCTGGCGACGGACGTATTGCGGCTGAAAAGAGAATCCAAAGCCTATGCGAACGATATCGATCTGCTTTTCGCAAAGCATGAGAATGCGATACAGAAGGTCGGTCTCATAAAATATGATGCCTTTTCCGAAATGGGCGGCAAGATGAGTTTCTGCCTGGCCCTTCTGGATGAGCGGAACGATGGGATAGTCCTCAATTCGGTCCACTCGACCACCGCATGTTATTCTTATATAAAAAGGATACGTGAAGGGATCAGCGATACGCAGCTGAGTCCCGAGGAAAGCGCCGCGATCCGCAAAGCTGTGGAGGAAAGCGGCGGGAACGTATAAGAGGAGAGACGGGAAATGATCGACATTAAATATCTCCGGGAGCATCCCGAGGAAGTAAAGGAAAACATCCGTAAGAAATTCCAGGACGAGAAGCTGCCGCTGGTCGACGAGGTGATCGTGCTGGATCAGGAGCGCCGTGACTGCCAGAAGGAAGCGGACGAGCTGAAAGCCGCGCGTAACAGTCTTTCCAAACAGATCGGCGTACTGATGAAGGAAGGAAAGAAAGAGGAAGCCGAGAGCGTTAAAGCACAGGTAAATGCCAATGCGGAACGTCTGGCGGCGCTGGATAAGAAGCAGGGTGAGCTGGAGGAAAAGGTCACAGCCATCATGATGCGCATTCCCCAGATCATCGATCCTTCGGTTCCCATCGGTAAGGATGATTCCGAAAATGTCGAAGTGGAGAGATTCGGAGATCCTGTGGTACCGGATTTCGAGATCCCTTACCATACCGAGATCATGGAGCGTCTGCACGGTATCGATCTGGATGCGGCACGGCGTGTGGCCGGCAACGGCTTCTATTATCTGATGGGTGACATCGCGCGTCTTCATTCGGCGGTGATCGCTTATGCAAGGGATTTCATGATCGACAGAGGCTTTACCTACTGTGTGCCTCCGTTCATGATCCGTTCCAATGTGGTGACCGGCGTCATGAGCTTTGCCGAGATGGACGCCATGATGTACAAGATCGAAGGAGAGGATCTCTTCCTGATCGGAACCAGTGAACATTCGATGATCGGCAAGTTTATCGATCAGATCGTTCCGGAAGAAGAGCTGCCTTATACGCTCACCAGTTATTCGCCCTGCTTCCGTAAGGAAAAAGGAGCGCACGGACTGGAGGATCGCGGCGTATACCGTATCCATCAGTTTGAAAAGCAGGAGATGATCGTAGTCTGCAAGCCGGAAGAAAGCCCCATGTGGTATGATAAGCTCTGGAAGAATACCGTGGATCTTTTCCGCAGCCTGGATATCCCCGTGCGTACGCTGGAGTGCTGCTCGGGCGACCTGGCGGATCTGAAGGTAAAGAGCGTGGATGTGGAAGCCTGGAGTCCCCGCCAGAAGAAATACTTTGAAGTGGGAAGCTGCTCGAATCTGGGAGATGCGCAGGCGCGCAGGCTCCGGATCCGTGTGGATGGCAAAGACGGCAAATATCTTGCCCATACGCTGAACAATACCGTGGTGGCACCTCCCCGTATGCTCATCGCCTTCCTGGAGAATAACCTGCAGGCCGACGGCAGCATCCGCATTCCCGAAGTGCTGCGTCCGTATATGGGCGGGAAGGATAAAATTTCATAAAGCTCAGCGGCCTGTATCCGCCGAAACGGATACGGGCCGAAGCGATATATAAGGGTTCTCATAGTTAAATGGATATAACGGGTCCCTCCTAAGGATCAGTTGGGGGTTCGATTCCCTCTGGGAACATTGAAAAAATCAGAGATTTTTTCAATGTTGCATCTGCGCGATGCATCAACAAAACAGAGATCTTTATTTTGTAGAACACAGCCGGCACCAGGCCGGCTTCATGGGAGGAGAATATGAAAAAGAGGAGTTATAAGCTGTTTGGGCTGGGGCTGGCATTGGCTCTGGTTCTCTCAGCCTGCGGAGACAGTGAAGAGCAGAAGCCGGACAATCAGCAGGTAGTGGAACTGAACCCGGCGCAGGACGGAGTGGAAGTATCCAATCCCGGAGGAACTACACCGGCGGACAGCGGTGAACCGGAGGAAGAGGAGCAGGATGTGATCCCCGAGGGGATGTACCGCAGCGAGCTTTCCAACGAGATCATCAGCAAGGATCTGGAAAATCTGCGTCCCATTGCCGTAATGGTGGATAACGAGATCACGGCCCTGCCGCATTACGGTACCAGTGAAGCGGATATCGTCTATGAGATGATGAACAGCACCGCGAACGGTCGTATCACCCGTCTGATGTGCGTCATGAAGGACTGGAAGCACATCAAGCAGCTGGGCAGTATCCGAAGCACCCGTCCCACCAATGTTATGGTAGCGGCGGAATACAATGCGATCCTCATCCATGACGGTGGTCCTTACTACATTTACGACTATATCAACAAAGATTATACCGATAACCTGAGCAGCGGTTTCGGGCGCTTCCCCAACGGGAAGAGCATGGAATATACTGAATATGTTACCTATGACACCTATAAGAATCCCGAGACCGGCGCAGTTTATGACGGTCTGCAGGCCAGGATCGACAAGGCGGGCTATTCCGAGACCTACACCAGTAATTACGAAGGACCTCATTTCCAGTTTACCTGGAAGGACCAGATCCTTTCCAAGACCGTGAACGGAGCCTTTGAGGTACGGGATGTGAAGCTTCCTTTCCCTCACAACCAGTCGGAGCTTCATTACAACGGTGATACAAAGCTTTACGAATACTATGAATATGGCAAGAAATATGAGGACGCCGGAAACAACAATGCGCCTCTGGCCTTTAAGAATGTCATCATCATGAAGTGCAGCTTCCATCAGTATGATGCGAAGGGCTACCTGATCTACAATATCCTGGTGGGACAGCCCTGGGAAGGTTACCTTCTGCAGAGCGGTGAAGCCGTAAAGATCGGCTGGCAGAAGCTGGGAGAGAAGGCACAGACCATCTACACCTACGAAGACGGCACGCCGATCACCCTTAATACGGGTAAGACCTATATCGCCATCGTACCGGATGACAGCTGGAATACACTGGAACTTAAATAATCGGACTTTAAAGCGAAAGAAGTGTGATCCAAAATGGAAACCTACGTGATCTTGCGCGACCTGGCGATCATCATCCTGGCCGCGAAATTCATGGCGATCGTAGCAAAAAAGTGTAAGGCCCCCGGCGTGGTGGGCGAGATCATTGCGGGGCTCGTGATCGGGCCCCTGCTTTTAAATCTCGTAAAACCCGGGGATTTCATTAACCAGATGGCGGAGATCGGCGTGATCCTGATCATGTTCTCCGCAGGCCTGGAAACGAACCTGAAGGAACTGAAGAAATCCGGCCTGATCGCACTGGCGGTAGCCTGTGTGGGCGTGGCGGTACCGTTGGGCGGCGGCTTGCTGCTCTATCTCTGCTTTAACGGCTTTGCGCCTCCGGGCAGCGATGAATTCTTCCGTGGTCTGTTCGTAGGCTGCATCATGACCGCAACCTCCGTGGGCATCACCGTGGAGGCATTGCGTGAGCTTGGCTACCTGAAAGGCCGGGTGGGACAGACGATCCTGAGTGCCGCGATCATCGACGATGTGATCGGTATCATCGTGCTCACCTTTGTGCTGGGACTGCGGGATCCGTCCAGCAATACCGGACTGGTGATCGGAAAGACCATGCTCTTCCTGATCATTTCGCTGGTGGGCGGTTATCTGGTCTACCGTCTGATGAAGATCGTGGACGCGCGTTATCCGCACACGCGGCGTATCCCGATCATCGGACTGGGACTCTGCTTCATCATGGCTTATGCCGCGGAAAAGTATTTCGGTATTGCCGATATCACGGGCGCCTATGTGGCCGGCATCATCCTCTGCAATATCCGGGATGCGGCTTATATCGACCGCAAGGTGAGCGTGAACAGCTATATGATCTTTGCGCCCGTCTTTTTTGTGGCCATCGGTCTGAAAACGGATTTTTCCCATATCGACAGCAGCATGCTGCTCTTCTCGATCTGCTTTGTGCTGGTGGCGATGCTCACGAAGGTGATCGGCTGCGGGGCCGTGGGCAAAATATGCCGTTTCCGTTTCATCGACTGCATGAAGATCGGCGTCGGCATGATGACCCGCGGCGAGGTGGCGCTGATCATCACGAACAAGGGACTCAATCTGGGGATCATCGATTCGTCCTATTTTACGGCGGTGATCCTGCTGATCATCATATCCAGCATCAGCGTACCGCTCTTGCTGAAGTTTTTGTATCATAAAGCGCCGGATCCGGAGACATGAAAAAACTGATCCTGCCCGCATTATTCCTGCTCTTGCTTCTGGGAGGCTGCGGGAAAAACAAGAATGATGTGGTGGTACTCACGCCTTCCGATGAACTCAACCCCGGAGAGAAGATCCCGGTTCCCGAGGATCTGCCCGAGGAGGAGTTTCCGGTGGATTATGGCGTGACGGTGGCCAATCTGAGCGGAAAGGATCTGAACCAGATCACACTGGATTTCGGCGGCGGCGCATTCGGGCCGGTACAGATCCTGAGCAGCAGGCTCTATGACGGGGAACTCACCGAATGGAAGGAGCCTGCGCTGGCGTCCCTGAATACGCCCGCAAAACGGAAGCTCAGCATTACGGCTGTGGCAAAGGATGGGACGGAAATACAGTTTGAAACGATCGCAGTCCCCGATCTGAACGGGGCCGGCGTACTGCTGACCCGGGAGGGTGACGAATACAAAGCCGTTTTGCAGTAAAAAGGAAAGAGGCAGTCATTGGCGCAGCGAAAGAAACAGCCGGAATGGGCAAAGCTGGATAATACGGCGCTGCTGTTTCCCGTGATCAGCGGCGAGGGGATGAGCAGTGTGTACCGCGAATCGGTCACGCTCAAAGAGGAAGTGCAGGGCACCCTGCTGCAGCAGGCGGTGGAAAAGGTGCTGCCGGGCTTCCTGACTTTCCGTATGCGTCTGAAAGCCGGATTTTTCTGGTACTATTTTGAAGAAAACGACCGGCCGGTGCCGGAGGTGCAGGAGGAAAGCGATTTCCCCGGCGCCTATATCGATAAAAGCCGTAACAATCATTATCTTTTCCGCGTAAGCTATTACCGCAGGCGCATCAATCTGGAAGTCTTTCATGCGCTGACGGACGGCTACGGCGGTCTGATCTTTCTGAAAGAGATCATCTACCAGTATCTGCGTCTGGCGCATCCCGACGAACTCGCATCCGAAGCGGACCGTATCAGCCCCGGGATCTTTATGGATCAGGAGGACAGTTACCTGCGCAATTACAAAAAAGGCGTGGGCCACGATAAGGCTTACGGTTCCCGGAAGGCGCTGGTCATCCGCGGAGAACGTCTGCCAAAGGGCGAAGTGTCGGTCGTGCACGGATATTTCCCGATCGATGAGCTGAAGGCGGCCGCAAAACGCTACGGTCTGACCATCAACCAGTATCTGGTGGGGAATTTCGTATACGCGGTCTACCGCGAATACTGCAAAGGACGTCCTTCGAAACTTCCGATCAGCTGCTGCGTTCCCGTGGATCTGCGTTCGCGCTATGATTCCCATACGATGAAGAACTTCTTCGTGATCGTATCGGCCAAATTCAAGCCGGAAGAGGAAAATATCAGCCGTGAAGAGGTATTGTCCACCGTGGCTGCTTACCTGAAGGAGCAGATGGAAGCGGAAAATCTGGACAATATCCTTTCCTATAATGTTTCCAACGAGCAGAATGCGTTTCTGCGGCCCATTCCTTTATTCATTAAGAATATCGCGATCCGGCAGGTTTACCGTGCATCGGCGGATACGGCGACCAGTACGGTCACGAATGTGGGAAATGTGGAGTTGCGGGAGCCTTACCGGAAATATGTGGAGCATTTTTATGCCATGCTCTCCATGAGCCGCGGACAGAATATCAAAGGGGCGATCTGTTCCTACGGCGGCACCCTGGTGATCACCTTCACCTCCTGTCTGTCCGATATGGCGATACAGAAGGCTTTTTTCCAGAGCATTTCGGAGGACGGCGTGGAAACGGCCATAGAGACCAATGAATATTTCCCCGATCCGGAATATGAAGCGGAACTGAAAAAGAAAAAGAAAGAAAAAAAAGCCGAAAAGAAAAAGGCCAAAGAAGAAAAAAAGAAAGCAAAACTGGAAAAGAAAGAAAAAAAGAGAGAAATGAAGAAAGGAGCTAAGGCATGACAGGCTGCCCGAAATGCAAGACGATCCTGCTGCGGGGAGAAGATACCTGCCCGCTCTGTCATTGTGTGACCGAGATACTGCCGGAAGAACGGGAAGCGGCCGCAAAAGAACGTTACGGTAACGGCGCGCCCTATCCCAATGCGCAGCGACGCAGCCGGCTGCTGCGCTTCTGGCTCCGTCTGGCTCTTTTTATCCTGATCGTTTTTGAAGCGGGGCTGGTGACGATCAATCTGGTCTTCACGCCCGGTCTGTACTGGTCGGCAGTGACCGGTATCGCACTTCTCTATGTCTATCTGATCGTGGTCTACTGGATACGGCACGACAGCGGCCTGGCGCCAAAGATGGGCCTGCAGCTCGTGACGATCATGGTCATGCTCTATGCACTGGACCGGACGACCGGAAATTACGGCTGGGCGCTGCGCTGGGCGGTCCCCACCGTGATCCTTCTGGGAGACGGCGCCGTGTTTCTTCTGATGATGCTGCATCGCAGCCGCTGGTTTTCCTACATGCTGCTGCTCCTGGGATTGGGAGCGTGCAGTCTGACCATCATCCTGCTTTATTTTGCCGGCATGATCGCGGTGGTGACACTTCCGGCGATCAGTGCCGCTGTGACAGGGATCTATATCCTGGCCGTGGTGCTTTTGGGGGACCGTACCGTCCGTCGCGAACTTGGAAGGAGATTTCATGTCTGAACCCAGCCTGCGCGGGCGTACTGCCCGTGGCGTGGTGCGTGTGGTGAACCATCTTCCCGTGATCGGGAGCATGCGCATGAACGGCGAGCTGCAGAATATAAAGAGTGAACGTGAGCCGGAGTGGAAATGTCCCGATCACCTGCGGAATATGCGCATGGAAACGGAGCTTTTTTCCATGGAGCTTCTGCGGCCCGCGGAAAACTTTGAAGAAAACCGCCGGCGCAGGGTGATACTGCAGCTGCACGGCGGCGGATACTATGGACGTATCCACAATACCTACAGAGATGCGGCGGCGATGTATATCGAGGTGAGCGGCGGCGCGGACGTATTATCGCCGGATTACCGCGTGGCGCCGGAACACCCCTATCCCGCGGCACTGGAGGATGCGCTGGAAGCATATAAATGGCTGCTGGAACAGGATTACCTGCCGGAAAATACGGTCTTTGCGGGAGACAGTGCGGGCGGGGGGCTGGCACTGGCACTGGGATTGTACCTGAAGGATCACGGGCTGCCGATGCCTGCCGGTATCGTTACGATGAGTGCCTGGACCGATCTGACAAAGAGCGGTGATTCCTATCAGGAAAAGTTTGACGAAGATCCGATCTTTGGCGGTACAAGGAATTCTTTGGTCTATAAAGAGGGATACTATCTCGATCACGATCCCATGGATCCCTATATCTCACCGGTAAACGGGGATTACCGCGGTTTTCCCCCCATGCTCCTGCAGGTGGGGGAGCAGGAGATGCTGCTGGACGATACCCTCTCGGTTGGGCAGAAGGCGCGCTTTGCCGGCGGGCGCGTGCGCGTGCATGTGTATCCCGGGATGTTTCATATCTTCCAGATGGGCTTTACGATGTGGCCCGAAGCAAGAGAAGCCTGGAGAGAGATCGGACAGTTTTTGAAGATCGTCTGGAAATAAAGGAAAGGAGCGGCGGATGAAACGGGTAGCGATAAAAGTTGCGTTGGCTGCAGCTATATTTGAAGTGCTGGTGATGACAGTGATCTTTATCCTGGTCAACCGGAGCCTGACAGATACGCTGGAGGAACGGGTGATGCACGATGCCACCGTGATCGCAACGGACCGCGCCGCCCTGACGGAGAGTTTTGTCCGTTACTGCTGCCTTTTCCTGGACGGGTACAGCAGGGCTGCGGAAGTACGGGAGGCCCTGAAATCACCGGATGATCCGGAACTTGTGCAGACACTTCGGGATTTTACCCTGCGTTATGCAAAAGGCCATGATAATCTGGAAGGGCTGTATACTGCGAAATGGGATACCTTTGTTCTTGCCCATATCAATCCCGCTTCCGTGGGAAAGACTTTCCGGGATGCGGACGGAGCAAAAACACTGGAGGAACAGATACGGAAGGAGAGAAAGGCATTCTGCTCGGGCATTGTCAAAGCCCCGGTCACGGAGGCCATGGTGATCCCTCTTTATGCGCCGGTTTATGATGAAACGGGCGGAGTCATCGGTTTTGTCGGAGCCGCTTTTTACCGGGAGGGTCTGCAGCAGAGTCTGGCGGAAGCGGCGAAACAGATGGGGATCGTGGACTGCTCGGTCCTGAATCTGGACGGAAATCAGTGGATCTTTGACAACGATCCCGATATGGTAGGAACGGAATGCACGGATACGGTGTTACTGAACGCCATAGCTGAACTGAAGGAAAGCGGAGAAGGCAGTCAGGTTCTGATCGGGGAAGATAAGGTTTATTCCATGTATTATCTGGAAGAGCGGAACTGGGTCTTTATCGTGACGGACGCGGACGAGCAGATGTTCGGCATGGTACGGCGGGTGCGTATCAGCCTGATCGGTCTGCTTCTGGCGGTTGCCGCTGTAAGTATTCTCCTGCTGATCCTCTTCCTCAACTTCATGCTTCGTCCTTTCAAGGCGATCGACCGGCAGATCGAAAGACTGCGGGATTCCGACTATTCGGAGGGACATACGATTGAGAAATATAAGGATCGAGAGGATGAATTCGGCAAGATCGCCAATGCGGTGATCGACCTGCGGCAGACCATGGAAAAGCAGCGGGAACTGTTCCTGGAGATCCTGGAGGTGCAGACGGTCGGAACCGTGGTGATGCAGGACCTCATGCCGAGGATCGTTCTGATCAACGATATGGCGCTGCAGATGTACGGCCTGTCTCCGAAGGACAAGGAAGACCTTACGGTGGAGGATATCCGTGCGTGCTTCACAAAAGAAGAGCTGGAGCATATCGATGAACAGATGAAAGGACTTGCCGAGCTCGAAAAAAGCGGCGAGATCCTGAAATATGAGTGTACCCTTACCCATCGGAACGGCCGCGAGGTGCATCTGCTGAATCAGGTCAAGATGGTGACTCTCTGCGGCAATGAACGCTTCACGATCATTTCCATCCTGGATATCAGCGACCAGATAAAGCTGGAGGAGAAGCTGCAGACGCAGTCCGAAAGCGATTATCTGACGGGACTCTGCAGCCGCCGGGCCGGTGAGGTCAATATCGAGAAAGCTCTGGATCAGGACCGCAGGGGCATGTTTCTGCTTTTTGATATCAACCGCTTCCGCCGCATCAATGAGAATTTCGGCCATTCCGTGGGTGATGAAGTGCTGATCGGCGTCGCCAACGCCATGCGCAGGACCTTCCGCGCTTCAGATGTGCTGATCCGCCTCGGCGGGGATGAATTTGTCGTATATGCCGCGGATGTGAAGGATGAAGAAACGGGAACCCGCCTGATCGAGCGTTTTCTCGAGCATGTGCTGACGCTTTCACCCAAAGCCCTGAACGGGCACAGAGTTACGCTGAGCATGGGAGCGATGATCGCCGAGAGCGGCGATACCTTCTCTTTGATGTACAGCTGTACGGATCCGATCCTGACCGAAGGAAGACGGAAGGGTGAGAACAGCTGGAGCTTTTATCACCGTCCCGGGACGGAAGAAAACAGCTGATCCATGAATACGGCTACGATATCGATATCGCTGAAGCGGTAGAGCATGCGGCTGCCGGCGGCATCCTCCAGTTCGTTAAAGACGGGCTCGCCCCGGTGATAGATCAGGTCGATCGCGGCAAAATCCAGTGAAATATGAGAGAGAATGCGCTCCGCAAGGGCGCGTTCTTTTTTTCCGGGATCGACAGGCCGCGCGCTTCCTCCAAGCGAATAATTGCTGCGGAAATCGTCGGCGCTCTCCCGGAGCATGGCGGCGGCGATGCGGTTCTTTACGATATAGAGACGCAGATCCTTTCCGGGACAGTCGCAGAATTCCTGATAGAGCACGGGACGGCCAGCGAGCTGTTTCTGTTTCTCAAAAAGCTCGGCGTCGCTGCGGATCAGGAAGACTTCGCTGCCGCCGTGCCCGCTGCAGCTTTTCATCACAAAAGGGTAATGCTCCGGCGCCTTCTCATAGCTTTTCATCATGGGAATGCCCCATTCCCCGAACTGCTTTGCGGCAGCAGCCTTATCGTTGCCGAGACGCGCCACGAGGCTGCTGTTGTATACGCGGAAGCCGTGCTGTTCCAGGCTTTCGGCCAGCTTCCATTCGCGGGAACGGTTGATAAAGACCGTGTCCGCCGGGAAAGAACAGAAACAGCCGGCCTCATCTTCATCCACGGTATGCAGCGCAAAACCCAGCCCGCGTTTCCGGCATTCATTTCGGAACAGCGCGATATATTCCCTGTTTTTTTCCGCATCGCTGCGGTGATAGAGCATGACGAGCAGCATAAAAGAGCATCCTTTCGGGTAAAGACTTTATCTGGAACATATGATGTTTACGGATTGCTTCGTGCGGGTTCCCGATCATAAGCCGGATCATGCAAGTATGTTCGTTTCATGAGCATTTTGACCCCAGCATCATTGTATGAGTCAGGGGAGCTGTTTACAAGCTACAGAATATGGGGTATCCAGATACCGCAGATACAAGATATTGTTAGGATCCGATTTTATGCTGTTGCTGATGCCCTCTCAGGTAAAAATCTGCTTGCATTCCGAATCTGCTCATGTTATTATGAGATTCCGTGAAATATCCTTGCTCCCGGTGAGACGGGGGCCAATCGGTCCGCAAGGGCCAGACCATAAGGAGGTAAGAAGTAGCATGAACAAGTACGAGTTAGCCGTTGTTGTCAGCGCTAAGTCCGAAGAGGAAGAAAGAAATGCTACCGTCAACAAATGCAAGAGCTATGTCGAAAGATACGGCGGAACCATTCTGGATGTGGAAGACGGTGGTAAAAAGAAGCTTGCTTACGAGATTCAGGACATGAAGGAAGCTTACTATTATTTCATTCACTTCGAATCGGAAGGCTCGACTCCCATTGAAGTCGAGAAGCATGTGCGACTGAGGGAAGACGTGATCCGTTACTTATGCGTTCGACAGGACGAGGAGTAAAAAGGAGAGGATCATAGATGAACAAAGCAATTTTAATGGGACGTCTCACAAGAGACCCGGAAGTAAGATATTCACAGAACAGTGATTCACCCATGGCGATCGCGAGATATACGCTTGCCGTGGACCGTCGTTTCAACCGCAATAACGGAGGAAACGAGCAGAACGCGGATTTCATCAACTGCGTGGCCTTCGGCAAGGCCGGCGAGTTTGCGGAGAAGTATTTCCACAAGGGGATCAAGATCGCGGTGAGCGGCAGGATCCAGACCGGCAGCTATACCAACAAGGATGGCCAGAAGGTTTATACGACCGAAGTGGTCGTGGAAGACCAGGAATTTGCGGAAAGCAAAAATGCCGGCGGAAGTGACAGCTCCTATCAGAGAGCAGGATCCGCACCGGATAACGGAGATGACGGTTTTATGAATATCGCGGAAGGCATCGACGACGAGATGCCGTTCACGACCTGAGTTTCGGCGTTTCCCGCCCGGAGCAGAGGCTTCGGGTAAGTTGATCATTACAGGATAGGAGGCATTATCATGGCGTTTAATAAAGAGTCCGACAGAGGCGACGCACCCAGAAGAAGAGTGGGAGGCGGTATCCGCAGACGCAAAAAGGTATGCGTATTCTGTGGAAAGGACAGCGAGATCAGCTACAAGGATACAGCTAAGCTGAAGAAGTATGTATCCGAGCGCGGCAAGATCCTGCCCAGACGCGTGACTGGCTGCTGTGCAAAGCACCAGCGCGCGCTGACCGTTGCCATCAAGCGTGCACGTCACATGGCACTGATGCCGTACGTTACGGATTAATTAACAAAAGTCAGAACGGTATATTTCACGAGAAACGACGCCCCGGTTTTCCGGGGCGTTTTTTGCTCAACAGGCACAAACACAGCCGGAGAGCCTGCAGCTGTGTTGATTATGGAAGGAAAAGATGATATAATAAAGATTTAGAAAGAGTATCCGGGATCAAAAGATAACGGAAAAGGTTTTTTGGAGGAAGAGCGTATGCTGAACATTATGCAATCCATGTTGCTGACAGCTCCATATTCTTTATACTATTCCAGTGAAGAGTATGAAAAGGCACTGCAGGCTGCGCAGACCAGAAATATGATCATTGGTGTTCTTGCGCTGATCTGCGTCTTCCTTGTTCCTGCTATAGCCAAATCAAAAGGGCTGGTCCGTAGATTCGGGGAGCCGAAACAGAAAGGATCAAAGAAAATGACCCTGATCGTATGGGCGATCTGCGGATTTTTCTTCAGCGTGATCTCGCTTATCTTTGTTCTGGTAGTATCCCGGGAGCGTCCTTACAATCCGAATGGGGAAGACGAAGCGGAGTCAATAATGCAAAAAGAAGTGCATGATGATAAACAGATCCTGGAAAACGGAGGATGGCGCTGTTCTTTCTGCGGAGCAGCAAATTCAAGCTTTATGGGTTTCTGTAAATGCGGAAAATCCAAGGCAGAATCTAAAAAAGCAGAAGAGAGATCGTAAGAAAAAACAAAAGGCAGTCCGGCCTGCCGGTAATTTGTCTTGACAATTACAGGTACATTTCGTATAATAACATTTGCGTTTCATATAGCGCGAAAAGAATATGGAATCATGTAATTCGGAGAAGTACTCAAGAGGCCGAAGAGGCGCCCCTGCTAAGGGTGTAGGTCGGGTGACCGGCGCGAGGGTTCAAATCCCTCCTTCTCCGCGAAAGAAAGGGATCCGCTTGCGGATCCCTTTTTCGCGGAGAAGGAGGGATTTCCGAGCGCCGGAGGCGCGATGCTGGGAGAGTTTATCCGCGCATCGCGCGGATATTACTCTCCCACATGCGAAGCAGCTTTACGGCGCAGCCGGGAAGCTGCGAAGAAGGGTTCAAATCCCTTTTTGAAAATCCTGAATATACGATAAAATTAAACGCCGGAGGCGCGATGCTTGTCATTAACAGCATTTATCCATATATATGCAATAGGCGAGGTGTGCAGGATCATCAGTGAAGCACGCATCGCTGCAGCGCAGTGATGCATCGCAGAAGGGTTCAGATCCCTTTTTGAATACTCCGAATATATGAAAATCGATAGCGCCGGAGCCGCATATTCGATTATCCACAGTATTAATCCGTATACATGCAGCAATTGCCGCAGCCGGATCATCATCGCAGAACGCTTCATTGCAGCGCAGTGATGCAGTGAAGAAGGTTTCAGATCCCTTTTTGAGTATTCAGAAAAAAGAAATACTTGAGCGCCGGAGCCGCATATTTGATTATCTGCAGTATTTATCCGTATACACGCAGCAGTTGCCGCAGCCGGATCATCATCGCAGAACGCTTCATTGCAGCGCAGTGATGCAGTGAAGAAGGGTTCAGATCCCTTTTGAGTATTCAGAAATATTTAAGTGCCGGAGGGAATTTTATAGAGATTTACATAATTTCTTCCATATATATAGAAGAAATTGCTTCGTAAAACCACCACATTTTGTGCCAAAAAAAGAACTTGAAAAATTTTCAAAATTTTTTAAAAAAAGTGTTGACACAAAAAAAACTAAGTGGTAATATCTAAAAGTCGCACGCAAGAGGGTCGAAAAAAACGACACCGAAGCGGGACACGAACCTTGATAAATAAACAGCTATCCAACCCTGAAAATATTCTTAAGAGAATAATTCAGAACAGAAGTAAATCAATGGATATCAAGCCAGTTTAACTGGCTGGGATATACAAACTTATTTAGAGAGTTTGATCCTGGCTCAGGATGAACGCTGGCGGCGTGCTTAACACATGCAAGTCGAACGAAGCTC
>JAEELW010000031.1 GCA_016282915.1 Lachnospiraceae bacterium
AAAGCAATGATTGGCTCTGGCATGATAGTCTTCCTTATAGAACTGTATGCTCAGATCAAAGCTTTCAAAATAGGAGGGAACGCCGTCCTGCCAGGCGTCAAGACCGTTTAAGCGGTCCAGCTTCCCGTTGGCGATGACGAGAGCCAGTTCGTTCATCTCTTTCGGACTCATCTTTACTTCGGGAACGGTAAAAGTCTGGCTGAAGCCCAGGCAGCCGTGGCCGTTCTGTATCGTGGCGCGGATCACGCCGCCGTCATCCGCCGTGCGTTCGATCTCGTAGGTATAGAAACCGGCATAGGGAGGCTGGGGGGCCATCATGCCGCTTTCCCGCTGCGGTTCCTGAATCTTCAGGGAAAGCCTGCGTACGCGGTAATCCTGGAACCATTTGATCGCTTTTTCATTGGTATTGATATGGATCTCGCCGTATTTCGGCGCTTCATAAGGATTGCGTTTAAATGTCCGCGGGTTAAAGTGATAATCCATGATCTCCATCGACAGACGGGTCTGGAGAAAGGGTTCCGAGGGGGCACCGAAATCAATCCAGCAGAGACGTTCCATGGGGAAAAGCTCTCCGCACAGAATATCCCATTCGCAGTCGGAGCTCTCGCTTTTTTTCACACGGAAGCGCAGCTCTTTGACCGTACCCTTTCGCTCAAGCCTGATCCACTCATCTTTGATCGTGATCACGTCTCCGTTTTCGCATTGTTCGTACCAGCTGCCTTCAAGCTGTCGGATATCAAATTCTTCAGATCCCATTTTTATCACCCCTGCAAACATGATTTATTTCTGCTTATACTGATCTGATTATATAGGCTGAACCCTTCGGATGCAAATTTTTTTGTTCCGGCAGCCTTTTCAGGCTGCCGCCTTTGTGGTATTATACTGTTTGCTGTTCCGAACGTTTGTAAGCATAGGATTACTCTGAAGGACCGTATACTGATATATGCTCAGATCCGGACCGGACAGCCATTCAGCGGAATCTATAGAAAACGGAGGAAATGATATGAGTATCAGGATCGGAATACTTGGTTACGGAAACCTTTCACGCGGTGTGGAGAGCGCGATCGCCCAGAATTCGGATCTGGAACTTGCGGCGGTATTTACCCGCAGGGATCCGGCAAGTGTAAAGGTACGCACGGCGGGAGTGCCGGTGCTGGCAGAGAGTGAGCTTTTGGACTGGAAGGATAAGATCGACGTGCTCGTACTCGGCGGCGGCAGCGCAACGGATCTGCCGGTACAGACGCCCAAATATGCGGAGTTTTTTAATGTGATCGACAGTTTTGATACCCATGCACGCATCGGCGAGCATTTTGCCAATGTGGATGCGGCGGCAAAGAAGGGCGGCCATGTGGCGATCATTTCCGTAGGCTGGGATCCCGGGATGTTTTCACTGATGCGTATGATCGGGGATGCGGTACTTCCGGAAGGAAAGCATTATACCTTCTGGGGCCGTGGCGTGAGCCAGGGACATTCCGATGCGATCCGCCGGATCGAAGGCGTGGAAGATGCCAGACAGTACACGGTACCGGTGGAATCGGCTGTGGAAAAAGTGCGCGCCGGCGAAAATCCCGAGTTTACCACCAGACAGATGCATACGAGAGAATGCTTCGTGGTGGCAAAGGAAGGCGCGGATAAAGCGCGGATCGAAAAAGAGATCAAAGAGATGCCCAATTATTTCGCCGATTATGATACCACGGTGCATTTCATCACAAAGGAAGAGCTTCAGCGTGACCACGCCGGCCTGCCTCACGGCGGTTTTGTGATCCGCAGCGGCGTGAGCGGCATGGAAAAGGAGCATAAACATATCATCGAATACAGCCTGAAGCTGGATTCTAATCCCGAGTTTACGGGTTCGGTGCTGGCAGCCTACGCCAGGGCAGCCTTCCGTCTTGCTTCCGAGGGAGCTAGCGGCTGCAAGACCGTATTTGATATCGCGCCGGCTTATCTGAGCGCAAAGAGTGCTGAGGAGCTGCGCGGAAAGCTGTTGTAAGATGACCGGGGTAAGGACTGAGTCATTGCCGGATGCCCGGGAGCCGGGCAGTGCTGCGGAAAGGCTTCGGAAAGAGCTGAAAAAACTGGCACTGCTTCTGGCTCTCGGCCTTTCCTATGCGCTCTGGGTGCATTTTACGCATCTGGGGATACCCTGTCCTTTTTATACATTTCTTCATGTAAAGTGTCCCGGCTGCGGCATGACGCATGCGGCCTTGGCTGCGCTGAAGCTGGACTTTACGGGAGCGGTCGAGAGCAACCTGCTTGCACTCACGGTGGTGCCGCTTTTGCTGGTCATCCTGGCGGTATATGAACTGCGTTATATCCGGACAGGTGAACGGCGTTTTAATCTCGCGGAAAAGATCCTTCTGGGCATTTCCGCATATGGGGCTCTCGCATATGCGATCCTCAGGAATCTGGGCGTTGTACTTTGATCCTTTCGTGGGCGTATCAGGCGGCACGAGCGGGATTTATTTTTGTGATCATTATCGTTAATAAGTGATACCGGAGGATATTCAGATGTTCTGTTCGAAATGCGGAAATGAAGGCGGTAATTCCAGATTCTGCATGAACTGCGGCGCACCGCTGCAGGGAAACGGAAGCGTGGGAAACGGAAGCCCCAATATGGGCTATCGTAACAGTTATACGGATCCCGGGCGACAGAATGCGGGCTACGGCGGTGGAAATATGGGCGGCGGCCCGAATATGTACGGCGGCGGAAATATGGGCAGCGGTCCGAATATGTGCGGTGGCGGGAACATGGGCGGCGGCGGTCCGAACATGTACGGCGGCGGAAACATGGGCAGCGGTCCGAACATGTACGGCGGCGGAAATATGGGCGGTGGTCCGAATATGGGCTACAGGAACGTATATACCGGAGCCGGTAATCCGAATATCGTTTACGGTACCGCCTATGACGGATTTGGTGCCCCCAGTGGTTTTGACGGCGAAGGAGCAGAATATCTGGGGATCTACATTATCAATGCCCTGGTATTGTTTTTTACCCTTGGGATCGCCTATCCCTGGGTATATTGCCGGAATCTTCACTGGCGTAAGCATCATACGATCATTAACGGTCGGAGACTTGCATTTACCGGTACTGCAGGCGAGCTCTTTGCCAACTGGATCATCTGGTGGCTTCTTTGCCTTGTGACATGCGGGATCTATGGTTTCTGGGTGAGCGTACGCATGCACCAGTGGGAGATGGCCCATACCTGTTATGCCGATATGAACCCGGTCATGGGCCAGACTTTTGAGGACTCTTTTTATGACGGGGAGGTCGGAACACGGCTTGGGGAATCGCTGGTTGCCGGCCTTATGGTCTTCTTCAGCTGCGGTATCGCAACTCCCTGGGCGATCGTCCGCATACACAGGTATGATATGGCGCACAGCGTGATCAACGGTGACCGGCTGGTCTTTAACGGGGACGGAGCAGGTTACTGGGGAGAAAACTGCCTGATCGGTCTTCTGAATTTTATTACCTGCAGTCTGTATTACAGCTGGGGCATCGTAAGGATCAACCGCTGGTTTTATCAGAATACCCACGTATATTCAAGCGGAAATATCAGGAACCCTTACAGGATGTAGAAAATGGTTTTTGCGGATCTGTTCTTTATTTATGTTTTTATACCTGCCTTCGCAATACTTTATGCGGCGGCATATCTGATCGAGAAGAAAAAGGAGAAGACGCTTCTCCGAAACAGCGTGCTGGTGCTTTTTTCGCTGATCTTTTATGTGTGGGGGGAGCCTGTCTATATCCTGCTGCTCCTTCTCGGCGTGATCATCGACCATATCTGCGGCAGGACACATAAGGAGATCGCGGGCATCGTCCTGCATCTTCTGCTGCTGGCGGTATTCAAATACGGAAATCTGATCCTTGCCACCGTAAAAGCTGCGGGAGCGGATGTGCCGGAAGTCGATATACGTCTGCCCATCGGCATCAGTTTTTATACCTTCCAGTCCATTTCCTATCTGGCGGATGTACGGGCAAAGAAATGTGAGCCGCAGAAGAGTTTTCCGCGACTGCTGCTCTATATCTCCATGTTCCCGCAGCTGATCGCCGGCCCCATTGTCCGCTATACCGCGGTCGCATCGGCTATGGATGCGCGGAAAACGACGGAGAATGATATCGCGGACGGCATAAGGCGTTTTGTATACGGCCTCGGAAAAAAGGTACTGCTTGCCGACCAGCTCGGGGAGATCGTGAAACAGACCATGGGGGCGGAGCTTTCCTCGCTGTCGACCGGCATGGCCTGGCTTGGACTGATCGCATTTTCGCTTCAGATCTATTATGATTTTTCGGGCTATTCGGATATGGCCATCGGCATGGGAAAATGCATGGGTTTCCAATTCCCGGAGAATTTCGATCATCCCTATATGTGTGCATCGGTCACGGATTTCTGGAGACGCTGGCATATCTCGCTGGGCAGTTTCTTCCGGGATTACGTCTATATCCCGCTGGGCGGAAACCGCTGTTCAAAGATCAAATGGATACGGAATATCCTGATCGTCTGGGCACTGACGGGATTCTGGCACGGCGCGAGCTGGAATTATCTGCTCTGGGGGCTTTATTTCGGGCTGCTCCTGCTGCTGGAGCATGCGCTGTATTATCGGAAAGGACAGGGCGAATGCCACGGAGTCACAGCGCTCTTCCGGCGTATCACGGGTCTTGCGTTTGTTGTGCTTGGCTGGGGGATCTTCTATTTTGAGGATTTCGGAAAGATGCGGCGCTTTTTTGCGGTGCTTTTCGGTGCCAATGCCGTTCCGGTATCCGGCGATTATTTGCTGAAGAGTACACTTTCGCAGAATGCGCTGCTTCTCGCTGCGGCACTTTTGCTGTGCTTTAAATTTCCCAAGACGGATAGGCGGGGTGTTACCGTATTGCGTGCGGTCTGGACAACAGCGTTTCTTGTGGCATCGACGATACTTCTGGTCGGTGCCAGCAATCATCCTTTTCTTTATACGAGGTTTTAAAGATCATGAAATGGTCAAGGTTCTATATCATCATCATGGTACTGGTTTTTGCTGCGATAACGGCATTTCTTGCTTTCGGACCGCGCAAAACCTATTCGGAGGTGGAACGGCGCGAGCTGGCGGTATTTCCGGCGTTTGACACGGATTCATGGATGGACGGCAGCTATACCGCTGCGATCGACAGCTGGTTTACCGATACGGTGCCCTTTCGGGACGATATCACGACGACGGCCCTTGCGCTTGCGGATATGAGGGGCGTACGCATGAAGGACGGGGAAGAGGAGATCAGTTTTCATAATGTGGGTACCCTGGCCATGAATGATGAGGAAACAGAGGAAGAGCCTTTACAGCAGGCGGAAAAGGAGAAGGCGGACAAGCCTGCGCCGACCCGGGCTCCGAGCCCGACACCCAAAGCGCCGG
Source organism: Lachnospiraceae bacterium (assembly GCA_016282915.1). Lineage (GTDB taxonomy): Bacteria > Bacillota > Clostridia > Lachnospirales > Lachnospiraceae > NK4A136. Next base: position 5,383 of record JAEELW010000031.1, read on the forward strand.
CATCCGAAGATCAGGATCCCGAAAAAGAGGATGCGTCCAAACCTTCCGCCACACCCACAGCAGAGGAAAAGTCGAAACGCGAAGTGGAAGCGGCACCTGCGCATGAGAATACGACGATCTCGGAAAACTTTGCCCCCGTTGCCGAAGATTTTACCGCGGCTTCCAACGGTATCATCGTGACCGGAAGCGGAGAGACCACAAGAGCGATCATGCTCTACGGCGGGAACAAAACCGTTACGGCCAATTATGCCGGGGTTGCCAACCACTATAAGGAACTGATGCCGGAGCTGAATGTCATGGTCTGCGTCATTCCCACGGCGGTTTCCTATTACTGCCCGGAAGGGGCGGCCGCCTACTCGGGAAGCCAGCTTGTCCAGATCAATAATGTCATCGAGCATCTCCGTGATGATGTGATCGGTATTAATATCTATTCGATCCTGGGAGAACACCGTGACGAGCCAATCTATCTCAGAACGGATCATCACTGGGCACCTCTCGGCGCCTATTATGCGGCATCCAAGATCGCGGAGGCGGCAGGACTGCCCTTCCTTGATATCTCCGAGTATGACGAACATGTGGTCCACGGCTATGTGGGCAGTATGTATATGTATTCCGAGGACATCCGCGTGAGCCAGAATCCGGAAGATTTTGTATACTATACTCCCCGTAAAGTGCAGTATAAGACCTATTATGTGAATTATATACTCGGCGCCGACTGGAGCGTGGCAGGCGAGGCGGAGCAGAAAGAGGGACCGTTCTTCCTGCAATACCCCGACGGCAGCGGCGGGGCATACTGCACCTTCATGGGCGGAGATGCCAAGATCACCCGCGTAGTCACGGATACGAAGAACGGACGTAAACTGATCATCCTGAAGGACAGTTTCGGAAACGCGATCCCAGGCTATCTCTTCGGAACTTATGAAGAGGTGCATGTGATCGATTCGCGCTACTTCACCAGAAACATTCAGGATTATATCGAAGAGTACGGGATCACCGACGTGCTCTTTGCCAATAATGCATTTCACGCTTCCACCCCGGCAACCATCAATGCGTACGAGCGCTACCTGACCCAGGGGCGCGCGGAGGAAGAGGTTTCGGAAGAGGCGGAGGCTGTGGAGGAGCAGTAACTGTTTCCGCGCATTGCGGAAGGTTTTGTGCGAAAGCCGCGCCTGTAAGCGCCGGATTCCGCCTGCCGCTAAAAGCGCGCCTTGATCTGTCCGGGATCCGGATATCATCCTTGCGCGGCGTCTCATTCCCGCAAAACTCTGCAACGCCCGGGGAACAGATGTGACGAAGGAAGGAGCGGGACGGCGAGTGCGGATGCGTCTGCGCCGGGCGCGATGCATGAGCATAGTGCGTAGGCAACAGCAAGGGAACTGTGTTTTTCTGCTACGGCGGGAACGCATGAAAATGTCGCAAGCGTTGCATAAGAATGACATGTGAGTCCGAGGAATCAGACAAGCAGGGGGCTTGAAATTTGAGGCGGATATTTTTATAATGATATATTGGAGCTTTGCGGAGAGCGGGGCTTCCAGGAATATGGGATTCGGAGGGAGCGTTATGAAAAGCTATCTGGAGATGACAAAGGAAGAGCTTGCAAAAGAGCATGAGATTTTAAGTGAGGAATACGGCAGATTCCAGGCGATGAACCTGCATCTGGACATGAGCCGCGGAAAGCCCTGCAAGGAGCAGCTGGATATTTCCATGGGCATGATGGATGTGCTGAACTCCCAGGTGGACCTGCGCTGTGAGGACGGCACGGACTGCCGTAATTACGGCTGCCTGGATGGTATACCCGAAGCTAAGCAGCTGCTCGGGGATATGATGGAAAATCATCCCGACAATATCATCATTTACGGAAATTCTTCGTTGAACGTGATGTACGATACCGTGGCCCGCGCCATGACTCACGGGATCATGGGCAATACGCCCTGGTGCAGACTGGACAAGGTGAAATTCCTCTGCCCGGTTCCCGGTTATGACCGGCATTTTGCCATCACCGAATATTTCGGGATCGAGATGATCCCGGTACCCATGAGCCCGGAAGGACCGGATATGGATATGGTGGAAGAACTGGTGAGCAGCGATCCGGCTGTGAAGGGCATCTGGTGTGTGCCGAAGTATTCCAATCCCCAGGGCTATTCCTATTCGGACCGGACGGTACAGCGTTTTGCAAGACTGAGGCCCGCTGCGACGGATTTCCGTATTTTCTGGGATAATGCCTACGGTGTACATCACCTGTATGATACGGATCAGGATTATCTTGTCGAGATCCTTGCGGAATGCAAGAGAGCCGGCAATCCCGATCTGGTCTATAAGTTTGCGTCTACCTCCAAGATCACCTTCCCGGGGAGCGGGATCGCGGCGCTGGCCACATCCCTCAACAACCTCGAGGATATCAAGAAGCAGCTGAAGAACCAGACCATCGGTCATGATAAGGTGAACCAGCTGAGGCATGTACGTTTCTTCAAGGATATCCACGGGATCACGGAGCATATGAGAAAACATGCGGACATCATACGTCCGAAATTCGAGATGGTGGAGCAGATGCTCGACGAAGGTTTAAGCGGACTCGGTATCGGGGAATGGACCAAACCGAAGGGCGGATACTTCATCAGCTTTGATGCCATGGAAGGCTGCGCGAAAGAGATCGTCGGCAAGGCAAAGAAAGCAGGTGTGGTCATGACCGGAGCCGGTGCTACCTGGCCTTACGGAAAGGATCCGAAGGATTCCAACATCCGTATCGCCCCCACGCTGCCGCCCGTAGCGGAACTGAAGACGGCGACGGAACTGTTTGTGCTCTGCGTAAAGCTCGTAAGCGTTGAAAAACTCCTGGAAAGCAACAGATAATAAGGATATTCCGGTATGGAAAAAGTCTTAAAACCCGGCGTCCCGCTGGAACTCGTGGGACGCGGATTGGGGCTGGATGCACCCGAAGCGCAGGAAAAAAAGATGGCCAGTTCGATCCATGACGTGATCGACGGGAAGACCATACTCCTGACCAATCCCGTGATCAAGGCGCGTCTGATCCCCATGCATTCGGGCGAGCGCCTGGAAGCCTATTTCTTTGCCAGCAAGATCTATAATGCACCCATAAGGATCATTTCCAACCTTTCGGAGGGGAATATCCGCGTGGTGAAGGCAGAGCTGACCGGTTCGCTGCAGAAATATGAGCGGCGGGCCTATTTCCGCCTGGAGACCAGTATCCCTGTACGTTATCTGGTGCTGACGGCCGAAAACGCTGCCGCCTTCAAAGAGGCGACAAAGAACGGGACGCTTTTGACGATGGACGGATTCCGTATGGGGACCACCATTGATATCAGCGGCGGCGGGATACGCTTTACATCTACGGATGAGATACCCGTCGGCGGCATGGTGATCACGCATCTGGTCGCGGAGAATCCGGGGGGACAGATAAAGAATTATATATTCCTGGGAAAGCTGATCCGCACGGGGCTTCTGAACGATCAGCGGGGGCATTTTGACCACCGTATGCAGTTCGTGGATATGAGGCAGGAAGCGCGGGAAGAGTTCGTCCGTTTCATTTTTGAACTGGAGAGAGACCGTCTGAAAAAACTCAGCGGGCAGTGATGAGTTTTTTTGCCCGGGTAAAGCGGAAAAAACCACAAGATATAGTGATTTTATCGTCAAAAATTGTGTTTTTCTATTGCAATTTCCCATAAACAGTGGTAATCTTTAAATCGGCAGTACTGAAGATGCCGTAAAACAATCATTTTGAGAGGAGAGAAAAATGAACAAGGCAGAATTAGTTGAAGCTATGGCCAAGAGCGCAAAGATCGAAAAGAAAGCTGCAGAAGCCGGACTCAATGCCTTCATCGAAGTGGTGAAGAAAGAGCTTGCTAACAAGAAGGGTGACAGAAAGGTTCAGCTGGTAGGCTTCGGTACCTTCGAAGTTTCCGAGAGAAAGGCACGTACCGGCCGCAATCCGTCCACCGGCGAGACCATCAAGATCAAAGCTACCAAGGCTCCCAAGTTCAAGGCAGGCAAGGCTTTCAAGGATGCCGTTAACGGTGCAAAGAAGAAATAAGTATTCCGATACCGTAAGGGTATAAAAAAGACAGAGGAAGAATCCTCTGTCTTTTTTATTTCGCAGAGCCGGCGAAATGAAGATGTCAGCTAAAGCCGGGTGGCAGTTCGCGGGGAGGGTAGGGGGCGATTTCATCTTCTCTTATTCAATTTTTGCGCCTGTTTTTCATAAGCGTCTGCGGATATGGCTGTCCGGCGGGCGCCGTAAAACGGACTACGGTTTCCGCATAGAAGCTTGACCTCAAACTTGCGGAGAGTATAAAATATTATGTACATGGCAGAAGAGAAAGAGACTGCTGAGATCCGGTGGAAAACGGAAGCGGTATACGATGCCGGCAAATCAGATGTTATTCTTCGGATAAAAGGAGGAACGGGATTTGTATTGCAGGAAATGCGGTAATGAGATAGGGGAAGATGAGCGTTTCTGCGCATATTGCGGAACAGCTGCGGGAATGGAGGATAGCGGAGAGGCAGTAAAGAGAAAGAAAAAGAAGATCCTGCCCTGGCTTATAGCCGTGGCATCTGTGCTCCTGCTGGCCGTGATCCTCATTGCGGTCTTTGTTTTCGGAAGTACGGAAAGACGCTATGAGAAGCAGCTCAGACTTGCGGAACGCTATCTTGATGAAATGGATTACGATAAAGCCATTGCGGCATATGAAGCAGCCATCGCGATCGATAGTATGAGAGAAGATGCTTACCTTGGCCTTGCAGATGTTTATCTTGCCATGGAGGACAGCGAAGCGGCTGTCGATATCCTCGAGGAAGGCTATGAAGTGAGCGGGATCCGGCGGCTGCGATCGAAGAAGGAAAAGATACAGGAAAAGCTTGTTAAAGCAGACGATAAGGAGAAAGCCGCGACGGAAGGGGAGGAGGACGCGATCCCGGAAGAGGAAGAGGAACTGCCTTCCGTACCGGGTTTTCTCGATCTTCAGATCATTGATTATGCAAAAGAGCCGATCTCCGGTGTGAAGGCAGTTCTTAAGGATGTGCAGGGGAATATCCTTGCGGAAACCGTGAGCATTGATAACGGCCGGGTCGGTATGGAATATCCGAAGGCGGAAAGCTATACGCTCATTCTCGAGGAGGCATCGCACATGGGAAGAGAGATCGAAATGGAGCTCGCTTCGGAGTATGTGGAGAGAAAGATCGTTATGCTTCCCCAGATCAATGACGACAAAATGTATATGCTGCTTGAATGGCAGGGCAGCCGGGATCTCGACCTTTGCGGATATGATACAGCCACATCGGCCTGTGTCAATGCTACCGGGCTCTGGGGAGAGGGAATGTACCTGACCGGAGACAACGGACCGGCCGATTGCTTCGAGGTGATGGAATTTTCGTACTATGGGGACAGTGATCCTCTGAAGCTTGTTTATGTGCTGGACACTTCGGCATATCAGAACGGGATCCTCTCGGCGATGGAGAAGGAAGGCGCGGACCTGTCCGTTTTTTCTTCACAGGGACGCATATTCCATATCAGGGCGAACCCGGAGGAAAATGCGGCACTGTGGAATCCCTGTGACTGTTCCAAGGGGAAGGTGATAAAAGAAGATCGATACATCTATGACAGCGGCGAATATGCCAGGATATATCCGGGGATCGAGAATGACAGCGGTATCGAACTGGGAAAAAGGGACAGAAGGATGCTGACGGCCATGGCTGAGGTGCTTTTTGAATGCTCGGCGGCAGAGGTCGGAAAAGTGAGTATCTATGATAACAGGATGCTGAAAACGCTGGTAAAGAAACAGACTGGCGTGATCTCCGCCTTTTACTGCGAAAGTGATATGGAAGCTCTCAGTGTGGAAGAAGTCTTTGATGATAATTCTATGGGGAAAAAAATAAGCGAATATGAACTTGATGAGGCGGAAAAGAGGCTTGAAGAGCTGTTTGCGGTGGAGCTGGATCTCCGGACGGATCTTCCGTCGCCGGATGCATTTGAGAAAAACTTTAGTGGATGGGACGATCAGAAGGATCCCTATGGTAATACAGGCACGACCAATAAAAGCTGTGTTTATGATGACGGAAAGCTCTTTTCACTGGAGATATATGGTGAATACGTGGTTACGGTAGATTATGTACAGTGCAAGAATCTGAACGGAAAACAGGAACTGCTTTTCAACTGTCAGGATTGTTACGGAGGGGATACGCATACCAACGGTTATCTGAATCTGTATCTGATCCCGGCGGTAAATGATTTCGGATACGAGATCGAATCCTTTACCTACGAACCGGTCATGAGCTGGTAAATGAGCTTTTTTCCTGCTGAAACAGCATGGAATTTGTGACTTTTTTTTGAAAAATCTACTGGAAGAAAGGGGTGTTTTCTGCTATAATAATAGTGTATTTTCGGGTTACCAGGCTGAAATGGAGGTTATATGCAGAAATACAAGATCGGCGACCACGTGATGTATGGAGTCTCCGGAGCCTGCGAGATCGTAGAGATCGGGACACTGGAGTTTGCCGGCCCGGATAAGATCTATTATTCACTGAAGCCCGTATATGATGCGCGGGATACGATCTATGTGCCGGTGAGCAAGGAAGACGAGATCGCCAGAAAGGTGATCGGGAAAAAGAAGGCGCAGGATATCGTCCGGCAGATCGAGGACGGAAAGATGCAGGGTGATCTGCCCGACCGGGAAACCTGCGACAGCATCCTGCAGAGCGCCGACAGCATCGAAGTGACCAATCTGATCCGTCAGCTTCGATATGTGCGTGCGCAGAACAAAAAGAACCATAAAGGTCTGAACATTTCCGACGCGAAGCTGCTGACATATGCGGAGCGCATCGTGATCAGCGAGCTGGCGGTAGCCTTTTCGATCACCATGGATGAGGCGGTAAAGATGCTGAATACGGCATTGGGCTGAAACGGAAGGAAACGTTCGCGCAAGAGCAAGAAACGGGGGCGGCGCTGCTGCCCCTTTTCCGTGAACGGAGACAATAATGAGAAAGCCCGGCAGAGCGCCGGCGTTTAACCGGATCCGTAAAGCTGTGCGCATACGGAGCGGACGGGATCGTGACAGTGCTATGAAAGGACAGGGAAGGGATGATGGATAAGAAAAAAAGGATGGAGGAACTGACGGCGCTTCTGAACGAGGCGAACCGCGTGTATTATGCGGAGGACCGCGAGCTGATGCCGAACGTGACCTATGATGCCCTCTATGATGAACTGCAGCGTCTCGAAGAGGAAACGGGGACGGTCCTGGCGGGAAGCCCTACGCTGAACGTGGGCTTTGAAGCCGTGGATTATCTGCCGAAGGAGGCGCATGCACAGCCCATGCTCTCCCTGGCCAAGACCAAGAGCCGTGAGGAGCTGCGGGAGTGGCTGGGCGATCATGACGGACTGCTTTCCTGGAAGGAAGACGGTCTGACCGTGGTGCTGACCTACCAAAACGGAGAACTGGCAAAATGTGTCACCCGCGGGAATGGCGAAGTGGGCGAGGTGGTGACGGCAAATGCGCGCTGCTTCAAAAATCTGCCGCTGCGTATCCCGTTTAAAGGCGAACTGCTGATCCGCGGCGAGGCCGTGATCACATACAGCGATTTTGAAGAGATCAACAAAAATCTTCCCGAAGAAGGCGCTAAATACAAGAATCCGCGGAACCTGTGCAGCGGCTCCGTGCGTCAGCTTGACAGCGCCGTGACCGCACAGCGGAACGTACGCGTGATCATCTTTTCCCTTGTCAATGCGGAAGGGGAGGATTTTGACAATTCCATGGAAAAGCAGTTTGCTTTTCTGAAGGAGCAGGGCTTTACCGTGGTGGAACATGAGCGTGTGAATGCGCAGACACTGCCTGCTGCGATCGAACGCTTTGAAAAGAATATTGAGACCCAGGATATCCCTTCCGACGGACTGGTGCTCTCCTATGATGATCTGGCCTATGCGGCATCGCTGGGACGTACGGCCAAGTTCCCGCGCGGAGCCATAGCCTTCAAATGGGCGGACGAGATGGCGGAGACCACGCTGAACGAAGTGGAATGGAACACCTCGCGTACCGGGCTCATTAATCCGGTGGCGGTATTTACGCCGGTGGAACTGGAAGGTACCAGCGTTTCCAGGGCCAGCGTCCACAACATCAGCATCATCCGTCAGCTGAAACTCGGCATCGGCGACCGTATCCTGGTCTATAAGGCCAATATGATCATCCCGCAGATCTCCGAAAACCTGACAGGCTCGGACAGCCTGCCCATACCGGAGCACTGCCCGGTCTGCGGAGGCGAAACGCGCATCGTAAAGGAAGCGGATTCGGAGGTGCTGCGCTGCGAAAACCCCGAATGCCCCGCGAAGCGTCTGAAAGCCTTTGTTCACTTTGTGGAACGTGACGCGATGAACATTGAGGGCCTGAGCGAGGCAACGCTGGAAAAGCTGATCGCCGCGGGACTCATCCATTCCTTTGCGGAGATCTACCGGCTGAAAGAGAAACGCGTGCAGCTGCTGGAACTGGAAGGCGTGCAGGAGAAGTCCGCGGACAAACTGCTTGCGGCGGTCGAAAAGAGCAGGAAGACCAATCTGCAGAGGGTTCTGTATGCTCTGGGGATCCCCGGGGTCGGCGCCGCCAATACACGCCTTATCGTCATGCATTTCGATCAGGAGATCGAAAAGATCCGTAATGCGGAGATCGAAGAGCTTTCCGCGATCGACGGCGTGGGGCCGGTCATGGCAAAGGACCTGTACGGCTGGATGCGGGATGAGGAAAAGAAAAAGCTCCTGGAGGATCTGCTGTCCGAGGTAGAGCTTGAGAAAGCTGCTGTTTCGGAGCAGAATGAACGGCTGGCCGGAAAAAGCTTTGTGATCACCGGATCGCTTCTGCATTATGCAAGCCGCGCCGAACTGAAGGCCTTGATCGAAGCGGGCGGCGGGAAGGTGGCAGGTTCGGTCAGTGCGAAGACCGAATGCCTGATCAATAATGATGCGGCGTCCACCTCCTCAAAGAATAAAAGCGCCCGGGCATTGGGCGTAAAGATCCTGACGGAGGAAGAGTTCGAAAAAGAATATCTTTTACGTGACGGCGGTTTATGATATACTAATTCACGTTAATGCCTGCCGAAGGCAGGCATTCTGCGTGGACTGCATATACCGCGGCGATGGATCGGAAACGGCAGTCAATCAGGATCGCGAGTATAAATATCCCGGCAGCTTCCGCTACCCGGAAGGGACGGAGTGCACAATGAGGCGTGAGCCGGCATTTTGAACGGGAGCATGGGACCCGGGCCGTAAGGGCAGACCGGGCAGAGGATGAGCATGGCAGAGAAGAAAGCAGAGAAAAAACCGGTAAGGAAAAGCGAAAAGAAAACAGAGAAGAGCGGCGTTAAGAGTGCGGCAAAGAGCTCTGTTAAGAGAGCTGTCAATCTTGCTTCGAAGAAGCCGGTCTTCGGCCTGGATATCGGTACCAGAAGTATCGTCGGCACGGTGGGATACCGTGAAGGCGATGTTTTTACGGTGCTCGCACAGGAGGTAAAGGAGCATGAGACCCGTGCGATGCTGGACGGGCAGATCCACGATATCGCTGCGGTCGGCAATACGATCAGCCAGGTAAAACAGGCTTTGGAAAAGAAGCTGGATCTGAAGCTGAAGGAAGTGTGCATCGCGGCTGCAGGACGTGTGCTGGAAACCGTTGAGGTGCATGTGGACTGGGAGCCGGATCAGGAAAA
>JAEELW010000032.1 GCA_016282915.1 Lachnospiraceae bacterium
AAATAATGCTACAATGTCCATGAGAGTGATACCTCCTTAGTATTTTATTTTTTGGACAATTTATTATACCTTAGATGGTACTCACTCTCATTTTTTTGTATTTATTCAACTGACAAATTCTTTACTCTATGATAGCGGGTGTCATGGACAAGAAGGGTAAAAAGAGGTAAAATAGATACTGTTCCATGGGCTGCCGGCCCACGGACGTAAGGTAGGATATCACTGTTTCTGCAGGGGATGGAGGGATTCAATATGAATACAAAAGCTATGTATGCACTGTCGTATGGCCTGTTCGTGGTATCGACGAAGGTGGGGGATAAGGATAACGGCTGCATCACCAATACGGCGATCCAGGTGACGAGCGAGCCGAACCGCATCGCGCTGGCCGTAAACTGTGCCAATTATACGAATGAACTGATGAAAGAAGCCGGGGTATTTAATGTCTCGGTGATCAGTGAAGAGGCGGATTTTGAACTTTTTAAGAGATTCGGTTTCCAGTCCGGCAGGGATACGGATAAATTCGCGGGCTTTTCGGACTATGAGCGCTCGGAAAACGGTCTGATCTATGTAAAAAAAGGGACAAATGCCTTTCTTTCCGCAAAGATCTGCCAGCAGGTCGAGCTTGGAAGCCACACGCTCTTTATCGCCGATGTGACGGATATGGATGTGCTGAGTAAAGCGCCCTCCGCAACCTACAGCTATTATCAGTCCCGGATCAAGCCCAAGCCGGAAGCGGTAGGGGAGACAAAGAGCGGTGAGACCGTATGGCGCTGCAAGATCTGCGGCTACGAGTATGTGGGCGAGGAACTGCCGGACGATTTCATCTGCCCGATCTGCAAGCATCCGAAGTCCGATTTTGAGAAGGTTGTAAAATAAAAAGCTTTTATTACAGGCTCATAAAGAAGAACAGGGCGGCAGACCGGAAACGGATGCCGCCGCACTTAACGACGGATGAAAGAAAGTACGATAAGCGTGAAAGAAGCGAAGAGTCCGGAACGGATCGGCTGGGCAGATCTTGCCAGGGGGATAGCGATCCTCCTGGTCATCATAGGGCACACGCTGGAGTTTGATGATTTTACCTCCATATATATCCGCGGGATGATCTTTTCTTTCCATATGCCGCTTTTCTTTATCCTCGGGGCATTCACTTATCGCTGGGCGCAGGATAAAACGTCCCTTATGGAGAAGACGAAAAGAGGGGCGCGGCATCTGCTGATCCCGGTAGTACTCATATGGCTTTTACAGCTTGCGTTTTTCTGGTCTGATCAGGGAAAGAGCATAGAGCTTACGGAATATCTGCGTGATGCTTTGAAACGGCTGCTGTTTTCAAGCGGCGCAAGCATTACGCATGATTCGGAAACGATCGCTCCTTTGGGAATGCTGTGGTTTCTGGTGGTGCTGTTCCTCGGAAGGCTTTTGTACAACAGTGTAAAGCTTTTGTTTGAGGAAAAACAGCAGATATTTATATCTCTGTTGCTGGGATTTCTTGGGATCCTGTCGGAGGCGCTTCCTTTTTCGGGCGACATCGTTCTTGCCGTCCAACCGTTTTTCTGGCTGGGCGACAGGATGAGCCGGAGCGCTTATTGGAAGGAGAAAAGGGAATCCCGTTATTTTATCCCGGCTTTTCTGCTATGGATCGTAACGCTTTTTGTGATGTTTCCGGAACATCTGGAGCTTGCGACCAGGTCTTACCCGCTGTTCCCGCTTTTCTATCTCTGTGCCGCGGGAGGATCGCTTTTTATCTTCGAACTGTGCAGAGGCCTGGCGGCCCTGCCTTTCCGTATCATCCCCCTGGAATTTATCGGTAAGTATTCGCTTTATTTCCTGCTCGTGCACAGTATCGATACCTTCTTCTTTGGGAGTTTTCTGTGGAGAGATGAAAAGAACTTCGCTTTCAGCTGCCTTTTCCGGATCCTGTATGTGACAGCCGGGGCTGTCCTCCTGATCTTTATGAAAAAGATGGCAGGACGGATCGGGAGAGTGTTACGGCGGAAGGGCTGAATGCAGATGATAAGCGCATCGGGATATTGCTCAAAAAAAGAACCGGCTTAAAACCGGTTCTTCTTTTTTAATCGTTCCATACAGTGTTGTTCGTTCTAATCATTTATAGAAAACGCACATCGCTCAGGTTTGATTAAAAGCGTGGCTCAGAGCTTCGTTACGTTGGCTGCCTGAGGCCCCTTGGCGCCGTCTACGATATCAAACTCAACAGCCTGACCCTCGTCCAGCGTCTTGTAGCCCTCTACGTTCTGGATGGCGGTGTAGTGTACGAATACATCCTTGCCTTCCTCGGTAGAAAGGAAACCATAGCCCTTCTGTGCGTTAAACCACTTTACCTTGCCTTGCATCTTGCTTACCTCCAAAAAAATATATGCGTCAAAACACGACATACATAATATAGCACAGACGCAAAGAAAAGTAAAGAAATTTATATATATATTTTTCGCCCGAAGTGGTATAATCTACTTGCTGTCGGCGTATTGAAAACCGCAGGACAGCGTTGCCGCTATACATCCCGGGCCGGTGAAGGGCGGGGACGGAAAACCGGCATATTATGAAGAGGCGGAGGTTCATCATGACGCTCGATACCGAAGATCTGATCAATTCCATCATGCAAAGCCTGGGGAGGATACGTTTTATCCGTCCGGAGGACATTCCGGGGATCGAGCTCTATATGGATCAGCTGACCGGCTTCATCGACAGCCGGCTGAAGAACACGGCAAGGTATCAGGATAAGGAAGAACGGATCCTGACCAAGACCATGATCAATAATTATGCCAAAAACGATCTGCTGCCGCCGCCGGAAAAGAAGAAGTATAACCGGGAGCATATCCTGCTCCTGATCTTTATCTATTATTTTAAGAATATCCTGTCCATCAACGACATCCAGCGCCTGCTGGGACCTTTGACGGAACGTTATTACGGGAAAAAAGGGAAGCTGGACATCGCGGCGATCTACGAGGAAGCACTGGGCATGTCCGAAAAGCAGCTGGACGGCTTAAAAGACGATGTGATGCGTAAATATGAAAAGTCGCGGGAAGGTTTTTCGGATCTGCCGGATGGAGATGAGAAGGAATTCCTCCAGACCTTTTCCTTCCTGTGCATGCTGATACTGGATGTGTATGTGAAAAAACTGCTGATCGAAAAGATCATCGACGGCATGGGGGATAAGAAATAGCTTTCCCGGAACGCCTGAAAAGCATTACTGCCGGATCTGCTTCATGATCTCGTCGTACTGGCGGTACATCTTCTGCACGCCGTTTTCCAGGATATAATAATGCCAGACATAGGGGACGAGCAGTACCAGCAGCACCAGCATCAGGACAAAGAGCGGAACGGAGAAAGTTTCCGTGGTCTGCAGGAGTACAAAACAGAGCAGAAAGACCGCAAAGGTCAGGATCGCAAAGAGAACGGTGACGATCAGGTGGATCAGACGTTCGTGGGAAAAGAAGGCGATTTGCGACAGATGGATGTCGGCAAGCTTTTCATAATCCCTGCGGGTAGGGGCTTCGTCCTTGGCCGCTTTTTTTGTATAATTGCCGTCCGCATCAAAAGAAGCTGTGACCGGCAGCTCGTGGGCAAGGATCATATCGATGAAGCTGAGATAGGCGAGTATCCTTTTGCGCATATCGTTTTCTCCAAACAAAAGACGGGAAGACTTTCCGGATACAAAAACTCCGGGCATGACGGTACCCGGAGTTTCTGATCTGTTTTCTGCTTTTTTACGCAATCTTATTTACGGCAAGACTTAAACGCGAGATCTTTCTGGAAGCGTAGTTCTTGTGGTATACACCCTTGCTGGTGGCCTTATCGATGGTGCTGGCGGCGTTGAGCAGTGCTTCCTTTGCAGCGGTCTTGTCACCGGCTTCGATGGCTGCGTAAACTTTCTTTACGGCAGTCTTGACGCCGGAACGGATCGCCTTGTTTCTCTCGGCTCTGGTCTGGCTCACAAGGATCCTTTTCTTTGCGGATTTGATGTTTGCCAAGTCCCTGTACCTCCTGACTGATGATATTATAACTACTCCTCTATATCTGCCAGCGCCGGACACGGACAGTCTGTACAGACAAAAGAGATTTTAATGGATGAATCGCTGTATGTCAAGGGAAAAATTCGTTTTTTCGGCGGAATTGTTGACGCGGTACTTCTTTCAATGGTATGATGCAATGGTCTGAGGCTGTTTGGGCTTCAGTGTCCGTACGGGTTCTGAATGCGTTCGGGGATGGGCGTTTCGGAACTATTATAATGGATCGGAGAATCGGAAATGACCGGACAGGAGAATATAAGAAATTTCTGCATCGTGGCACATATCGACCACGGAAAATCCACTCTTGCGGACCGCATCATCGAAAAGACGGGGCTGCTGACCGAGCGTGAGATGCAGGAACAGGTGCTGGATAATATGGATCTGGAGAGGGAGCGGGGCATCACGATCAAGGCCCAGGCGGTCCGCACGATCTATAAAGCCAGGGACGGGAAAGAATATGTGCTGAATCTGATCGACACGCCGGGACATGTGGACTTTAATTATGAAGTGAGCCGTGCACTGGCGGCCTGCGACGGAGCGGTGCTGGTGGTGGATGCGGCCCAGGGGATCGAGGCCCAGACCCTGGCCAATGTATATCTGGCCCTGGATCACGATCTGGAGGTCTTTCCCGTGATCAACAAGATCGATCTGCCCAGTGCGGAACCGGAGCGTGTAAAGGACGAGATCGAGGATGTGATCGGGATCGAGGCGCAGGATGCGCCGCTGATCAGCGCAAAAAACGGCATCGGTATCGAAGAGGTGCTGGAGGCCATCGTAGCGAAGGTGCCGGCGCCGAAGGGTGATCCGGATGCACCGCTGAAGGCATTGATCTTTGATTCGCTCTATGATTCCTACCGGGGCGTGATCGTCTTCATGCGCATCATGGACGGAAGGGTTCGAAAAGGAACAAAAGTAAAGATGATGGCTACCGGGGCCGTGGCCGAAGTGGTGGAAGTGGGCTGGTTTGGCGCCGGGCAGTTCATCCCCTGCGAGGAGCTTTCGGCCGGCATGGTGGGCTACTTAACGGCTTCCATCAAAAATGTGAAGGATACGGCAGTGGGTGATACGGTGACGGAGGCGGATCGCCCCTGCGCGGAAGCCCTGCCCGGCTATAAGAAAGTACTGAGCATGGTCTATTGCGGCGTTTATCCCGCGGATGGGGCGAAGTATCCAGACCTGAAGGACGCGCTGGAAAAGCTGACCTTAAACGATGCTTCCCTTTTTTATGAACCGGAGACTTCCGTGGCCCTCGGCTTTGGTTTCCGCTGCGGCTTCCTGGGACTTCTGCATCTGGAAGTGATACAGGAGAGGCTGGAGAGGGAATATGACCTGGATCTGGTCACAACGGCGCCCAGCGTGGTCTATAAGGTGTTCAAGACCAACGGGGAGATGATCGAACTGACCAATCCTTCCAACCTGCCGGATCCTTCCGAGATCGATCATATGGAAGAACCCATCGTTTCGGCCGAGATCATGGTCACAAAGGATTTCATCGGGCCGATCATGGAGCTGTGCCAGGAGCGGCGGGGACGTTATCTTTCGATGGAATACATCGAGGCAAACCGTGCGCTTCTGAAGTATGAGCTTCCGCTCAACGAGATCATTTATGATTTCTTTGATGCACTGAAGTCGCGTTCGAAGGGCTATGCCTCATTTGACTATGATATGAAATGTTATGAGGAATCGAAGCTGGTAAAGCTGGATATCCTGATCAACAAGGAAGAAGTGGATGCCCTTTCTTTCATCGTTCATGCAGACAGCGCCTATGAACGCGGACGCCGTATGTGCGAACGCTTAAAGGATGAGATCCCGAGGCATCTTTTCGAGATCCCGATCCAGGCGGCCGTCGGAGGCAAGGTGATCGCCAGGGAGACGGTCAAGGCCATGCGCAAGGATGTGCTGGCAAAGTGCTACGGCGGCGATATCACCCGGAAGAAGAAGCTGCTGGAAAAGCAGAAGGAAGGAAAGAAGCGCATGCGGCAGGTGGGAAATGTGGAGATCCCGCAGAGTGCGTTTATGAGTGTTCTGAAGCTGGATGAGGAATAAGGAAGAACTATGAGTGAGGGGAAGCCGGAAAAAAGTGAGCTGAGAACCTTCGGGATCCTGCTGCTGGCAGCGATCCTTCTGGAGATCTTTGTTTTTAATTTCCGTTCCCTGTGTTCCATGTTCTATGAAGAACTCGACTATCCGGTCTCACAGCTTTCGCTGCAGAATGCGGAATTCGACGAAAACGATATTCTCCGTCCGGATCCGGAGAACGGGGGGATCGTATTTCTTACAAAACTCGATAAGCTGATCGGAAACGGAAAGATACGCAATGTCCGTATCGATTTTTCCCTGCCGGAAGCCGTCGAACTTCCCTGGGAGGAAAGCGGAACGCTTACGGTGACTCCCTATATCAGGGATGCGGGACACGACCGTTATGATATCCTTGCGGAGCATGTCTGCCGCCCGGATGTGGAGGATTCCTGCTATCTGTGGCTGAAACCGGCGGATCCGGTGAAGACCGTGGGCCTTATGATGCGGACGGGCGAAGGCGGTGGCATACGGCTGAACAGCCTGACAGTAAACGCAAAGAGGCCTTTTGCGATATCGCCGGTACGTCTGCTTGTCATACTTCTTTTGCTGATCGTAGCGTATTTCCTGCGCCCGGCGTCCTTCCTGTGGAAAGAGACGCTTGCCGGATGCTCGAAGAAAAGCCTTCTGGCGGCCGGCTTTCTGATGCTCTTTCTGATCACGCCGGCGGTCTTTTTTAATCTTGTAAACGGCTATTCGCAGCGGGGGACGGCTTTCCGGCCCTATCAGCAGCTGGCGGAAGCCATGAAGGAAGGCCAGTTTCATCTTCTCGAAGAAGTTCCGCAGGCGCTCATGGAACTGGAAAATCCCTATGATATCACCCTCCGTGACGCCGCCGGACTGCGGGAAAATATCGATTATCCCTGGGATACCGTATATTATGAAGGAAAGTATTACTGTTATTTCGGACCGATTCCCTGTGTATTGTTTTATCTGCCGGTATATGCGCTGAGCGGGGATCACTTAAATGACGCAGCCTTGCTTGTATTCCTGTCATTCTTTGTATTTGCCGGGATCTGGCTGTGTCTGGCAGAATGGCTGAAACGCCGCTATCCCGGAACGGCACAGGGCTATCTGCTGATCCTGAGCGCGATGATCTTTCTCGGGAGCGGGGTGATGGCGGTGCTGGGCGGACCGGACGCCCATGATGTGCCACGGGTCTGCGGACTGGCGTTTGTACTGTGGGGGCTGTATCTCTGGCAGCGATCACTGGATCCGGAAAAGAAAACACCTTCGATCCTGCCTCTGGCGGCGGGAAGCCTCTGCATGGCTCTGGCCGTGGGCTGCCGTCCGAACATGCTCCTGTACTCGCTGTTTGCGATCCCCTTTTTCCTGCCTTATCTGAAAAAAGGGGATAAGAGTGACGGAAAGGCGCGGATAAAGACGATCGCGGGCTGCCTGCTGCCGTATCTGCCGGTGGCGCTGTTTATGATGATCTATAACGCGTCTCGCTTTGGGAGCATCCTGGATTTCGGCTACGCCTATAACCTGACCGTGCTTGATTATACGCACAATGTGGTCTCTTCCGACCGTCTGCTGATCGGCCTGTATGAGTATCTGCTGCGGTCGCCTGCATTTGATTATGCGTTTCCTTTCATTAAAGAGAGAAGCTTCATACAGGATAATCTTTTCGGCCACAGCAGCTTTTATTATACCTTCCATTATGAAGGACTGCTTTGCATTAATCTGCTGCTCTGGTGTCTGCCCGGTGTATGGGCCGCCAGGAAAAAGAACCGTGAGGGGCTTTATCTTGCGGGCACTGCCCTGGTGAACATGCTGGTCAATATCTGTGTAGCCGGAGTTGCCTACCATTACCGTCTGGATTTTGCGGCCTTCTTCATGATCGCTGCCGCCCTCGGGGCGATGCAGCTGCGTGAGAGTATGGCCGGAAGCGAGGGGGAGAAATGGCTGAAACGCTTCCTGCTCCTTGCACTGGTCGTGAGCTTCTGTTATCACAGCTGCTTTTTATGGGCGGGAACACTTTCAAAAGGAAATACGGAACTGTATTACCGGCTGATGTATATGTTCCGCTAGTTTATATCCCGGCAGCATCTTAAAGCCTCAGCGCAGCCGGTGCATATACTGCGGCCCGGGATCGGAAACGGCGCTTGATTTCGTTCGTGAGTCTGATAAAATAGAGTGGAAAGGGGCTGTATGAAAACAGCTGAAAAATACAGAAAGATCATATATCCTCTGCTGGCCTGTCTCGGGCTTTCTCTTCTTCTGGAGCTTTTTCTTTTCAACCTGAATTACTGGAAAGGGCTGGGACGCGAAGAGATCGATGTACCGCTTCCGGATTGCAGCTACTTCGGACAGGCGGAGTATCAGAGTGACGGAAGTGTCCTGATGAGCGAAGCGGATGGGAACAACATCGTGCAGATCGGTATCGCGGACAGCACTCTTAAGCTGGAGAGCATTGCCGTTGAAGCACGCTGCACGGACGGAAACGAGAGCTGGTGGGGCTATATGCGCACACCATACGTGAGTCTTCAGTCCGCAGCCGTGGAAATGACGGTGCTTCTGTATGACGGGGCGGATAATACGATGCTCACTGAGCGTCTGCTGAGCGGTACGGAAGGGGAAGCGGAATACTTTGCGCTGCCCGGAAAAAAGGGCATACAAAACGTGAGCTTAAAACTTACGGGACTGAAAGGGAAAACGCTGGATCTGAGGAGTATCGTGCTGAATGCCCGTTTTCCGATGCGTTTTCTGCCGCTCAGAGTCCTTGCGGTCTTCCTGGGCCTGCTCATGATCTTCCTGCTGTGGCCGAAAGGGGCGCTCTGGAAGGATACGCTCCTTACGGAAGAAGGAAAGCTGAAAAAGCGTTATGCGGCCGGAGCCGGGATCCTTTTTGCCGCACTGCTCGTCCTTGTGATGGTGCTGATCTCGAAGAATCATGTATATAATCAGGGGGAATACGATTTCCGGCCCTATACCGATCTGGCGCGTGCCCTGGGAAAAGGGCAGCTTTATCTGGATGAAGAGCCCTCGCCGGAGCTCCTGTCCCTGGAAGATCCATATGATCCGGCGGCAAGAGAAGAGATAAAAGCGCCCTTTCATCTGGATTATGCGTTCTATAACGGGAAATACTATATCTATTTCGGTGTTGTACCCTGTCTGCTGCTTTACCTGCCTTATCATCTGATCACCGGCGGAGACCTGCCGGGGAGTATCGCGCTCTTTCTGATGATGGCGGGCTGTTATGTCGGGCTCTTCTTCCTGCTGAAAGGACTGGTCCGGCGTTATGCACCGAAATGTTCCGCGGCTCTGGCCGTCCTGCTTTGGCTGGGAGCGGCTTCCGCGTTTACGATGCCGGCAGCCATGGGGGATATCTGCAATTACTATGCGCCCATGCTTCCCGCAGTGTGTTTCTTCCTTTTCGGTATGAGTGTATGTCTGCGGGCGAGGGCGTTTTACGACAGGGATGAAAGAAAAAAGAGCCTGAGGGCCCTTGCTGTCGGAAATCTTCTGTTTGCGCTGATCGCGGGCTGCCGGCCGCAGCTGGTACTGGGAGCGGCCTGCTGCCTGCCTTTTATCCTGCCCATGATCTTTAAAAAGAAAGAGAAAGGGTGGCGGATCGAATGGAGTTTTGCGGCGGCATTCGTACTACCCTATATCCCTGTGGCCGCAGGACTGATGTGGTACAATGCGGCACGTTTCGATTCGCCCTTTGATTTCGGGGCGCTGTATAACCTGACTTTTGCCTATCTCACACAGGTGCATTTCAACTGGGCCTCGGTGGGAGCGGGGATCCTGTATTATCTGTTCCGGCCTTTTACGCTTACGGGCTTTTATCCTTATCTGGGCACGAGCAGCCTGGAATGGAGCAATCCCAGCCTTCTGGCGTCACGTCCTTCCACCGGCGGGATCTATTTCCTCTACCCGCTGCTCTTTGCGGGGGTATTGTGCTTTGTTCCCGTGAAGAGGGAAAAGAGGGAACTGGCGTGGATCGGAAGGATCGCGCTGCTGCTGACCCCGGTGGTCGCTGCGATCACGGCGGTGATGGGAGGGCTGATGGACCGTTACCGCATGGATTTCTCTGTCTTTGCCATGCTGGCCATGATCTGCGGGATCCTCGTCTTTCATGGGCGTGTCGCGGAGAAGAGAAAGACCGTATTACGGGGGCTCCTGCTCGCTGCGGTGCTCTTTGTCATGACCGTGAGCGGCTTAAGCTATGCGACGGAAGGGCTGAATAATCTGAAGGAAGTGAATCCGGAAGCATATATCGGTATTGCACGTGCAATAGAATTCTTCCGATAAGCGCTAATATTTTTCTTTACAGCAGGGGATATAGTTTGCTATAATGTAGCTTAAGTGTCGGGGTAATGCCCGATGTAAGGGGAGAAATCGATCATAAACATAAAGAGAGGGTAAAAGGATGTCAATCAGGATTAATGATGTTTTGGTGGTAGCACAGCAGGCAAAGGCCTCCGATATCCACCTGACCGTTTCACTGCCGCCCATGATGCGTGTGAACGGCCATCTGGTACGTATGGAGCAGTTCCCGGTCCTTACCGCGGATGATACGCTGGAAGTGCTGCTTTCCATCACCACGGACCATCAGCGTGAGATCTTCAACAGCAAGGGCGAGCTCGATATGTCCTTTGCGGTGGATCCGATCGGACGTTACCGTGTCAATGCCTTCCGTCAGCGCGGTTCCGTTGCCATGGCTCTCCGTACCGTAAATACCGTGGTTCCCAATCCCGAACAGCTGGGTCTGCCGGAAGCCTTCGTGGAACTGTATACCAGAAAGAGAGGTCTGATCCTCGTGACAGGACCTACCGGTTCCGGTAAATCAACCTCACTGGCATCCATCATCAATATGGTCAACGAGCACCGTGACTGCCATATCATCACACTGGAGGACCCCATCGAGTACCTGCATCTGCACAAGACCTCCATGGTAAACCAGCGTGAGATCGGTTTCGACTCCATGACCTATGCGAATGCACTTCGTGCTGCACTGCGTGAAGACCCCGACGTTATCCTCGTCGGTGAGATGCGTGACTTTGAGACCATCTCCGTTGCCGTGACCGCGGCTGAAACGGGCCACCTGGTGCTTTCCACCCTGCATACCATCGGTGCGGCATCCACGGTCGACCGTATCATCGACGTATTCCCGCCTCACCAGCAGCAGCAGATCCGTGTACAGCTGGCAAACGTGCTGGAAGCCGTTATCTCCCAGCAGTTGATCCCGACCGCCGACGGTATGGGCCGCTGCGCTGCTTTCGAGGTGATGATCGCCAACTCCGCCGTGCGCGCACTGATCCGTGAAGGTAAATCCCATCAGCTGCTTTCCGTTATGCAGACGAACGCAAAGATGGGTATGATCAGTATGGACGCGTCCATCACACAGCTTTTCCAGGAAGGCAAGATCACCAAGGATATGGCGATCCAGTATGCCGTGGATCCGGACGGCATGGCACAGAAGCTGCGCTAAATAGTTTTAGAAATTTGTTTATTCTGACGGGAGTCCCGTGGGACTCCCGTTTTTATATTGATTTTTATTATCATATGTGATATATTTTCTATAGCATCAATCTCTCTGATGCGGGGCGGCGTCGACCGTCCCCGGCCCAAAGGAGCCGGAGATCCCTGTGGTGATGGATATAAACCTTCGTGCAGAACAGCAGGATCCTGCTCTCCGCATTTCGGATGGCAGGTACGGGAATGATACGAAGGAGGATCATTATGGTTGTCACAGCAGCAACGGGGGCTTTATGCGGTATCGACTGCCGTCTGATCACGGTAGAGGTGGATATCTCCAACGGTCTGCCGCAGATGGAAATGGTGGGCAGTCTTTCGGGGGAAGTGCGGGAAGCGCAGATGCGGGTCCGGGTGGCGTTGAAAAACACCGGGATCGCCCTGCCGCCGCAGAGGATCACGGTAAATCTTGCGCCGGCCAGCCTGCATAAAGAAGGGACGCAGTATGATCTGCCCATTGCCGCGGCAATGCTTGCGGCCGGCGGTTTTGTGCCGAAGGATGGCTTGAGGGACTGTTTTCTGGCAGGAGAACTGGGCCTGAACGGAGAAGTGAAGCCCGTGTGCGGTATCCTGCCGATGGTACTTCAGGCGCGGGAGGCAGGTATGAAGGAAGTGCTGATGGCTCCCGATAACGTTTCGGAGGGGGCGGTGGTGAGCGGGCTGCATATCATCGGCGTGCGTGATCTCGAAGAGCTGATCACGATCCTGTCCGAAGACGAGGAGACAAGGCGGAAACGCTGTGTGCCGGATGAGCCGGTATCGGATGAGGAAAATCCCAAGGCGGATTTCGGGGATATCTACGGACAGGAAGGGATGAAGCGGGCCATGGAAGTGGCGGCTGCCGGTTTTCATAATCTTCTGATGATCGGTCCGCCGGGGGCGGGGAAGACCATGGCTGCGAGGCGGCTGAGCAGTATCCTGCCGCCTATAACGGAAGAAGAGGCTCTGGAGGTCTCCAAGATCTACAGCGTTTCCGGGCGGCTCGGAGGGGGCGGGCTGATCCGTGAACGGCCATTTATCGCTCCGCATCATTCGGCAACCCTCCAGGCGCTGGCGGGAGGCGGGCGCAATCCGAAGCCGGGGCTGATCAGCATGGCTCATAAAGGCGTGCTTTTCCTGGATGAGACCGTGCATTTTTCACCGGCGGCACTGGAGGTGCTTCGGCAGCCTCTGGAGGATAAAAAGGTACTGGTGGCCCGCAATAATGCGAGTTACGAGTTTCCTGCGGAATTCATGCTGGTGGCGGCAATGAACCCCTGTCCCTGTGGAAATTACCCGGATCCCCAGCGCTGCCGCTGCAGCAGGGAACAGGTGCAGCGTTATCTGGGGAGGCTTTCCGGGCCTTTGCTGGACCGCATCGATCTGTGCGTGGAACTGGGAAGGGTGGAATTGCCGGATTACAGAAAAGCCGGCGAAGCGGACCCGGATTGGTACAGCGTAAACATGCGTAAGCGGGTGCTCGGCGCGCGCCGAATGCAGGAGCTGCGTTTTGCGGGAGAAAAGATCTGTTTTAACGCCCAGATGGGCGTTAAAGAACTGAAGAGATATGTGGCGCTCGGGAAAAAAGAGCAGGAGTACATGGATACGGTGTATGAGAGGCTGCATCTGAGCCTGCGTTCCTATCACAGGATACTGAAGGTGGCAAGGACCATAGCGGATCTGGATCGCAGCGAAAACGTTGAGGTCGGGCAGCTGCAGGAAGCCCTGTGTTACAGGGGCGTGGAAGAGAGATACTGGGGGTGAGGAGATGGATGAACGGCTGCTTTACCGGCTTTATGCGGCACAGCTGTACGAAGTGATGCCTGCAGTGATGCGCAGGATGCTTGAGGAATACGGCAGTGCGGAAGCGATATGGAACCTGAACGAAAAAGAGCTCACGGACTGTGTCCGGCTGAACGATGTCCAGCGTGAGGAATTTCTTTCGGCAAAGAAAAGGGGGCTGCCCGTGGAAATGCCGGAACGGATGAAGAAGAGCGGCATGACGGGGATCTGTTATGAAGATCCGGATTATCCGGCACGGCTCAGAGAACTGCCGGATGCACCGTATATGCTGTTCTGTCTTGGAAAGCTTCCGGAGGAGGACAGAAAAAGCGTTGCCGTGATCGGCACCAGACACTGCAGCGATTACGGGAGGAGAACGGCGGAATATTTCGGCAGGGAACTGGCTGTGGCCGGAGTGCCGGTGATCAGCGGCATGGCCGCAGGCATTGACAGTATCGCGCAGAAAGCCTGTGTGGATCACGGAGGTGAAAGCTATGGGATACTGGGCTGCGGCGTGGATGTGATCTACCCGTCCTCCAACCGGGAACTGTACCGGAAACTGACGGAGCAGGGAGGCGTGATCAGCGAATATCTTCCGGGCAGCGATCCGCTTCCTTACCGATTCCCGCTGCGCAACCGCCTGATCAGCGCCTTCTGCGATCTGCTGATCGTGGTGGAAGCGAGGGAAAAGAGCGGCAGCCATATCACGGTACAGTATGCGCTGGAACAGGGGAAGGATGTCTATGCGGTGCCGGGGAGGGTGGGAGACAGCTTAAGTACCGGCTGCAACCGTCTGCTGAGCCAGGGGGCCGGTGTGGCCTGGTGCGTGGAGGAGGTCCTGCTGGCTCTCAAGGATATGCATCAGAAAAAGCTTCTGACTTTCCCTTTGAAAGAGATCGGGGAGAGTATCGGAATAAAGAACCATAAAAAATGGCCCGGAAAACTGCAGGGAAAGTTGCAGAAGCTGCTGAACGACGCTCCCGGTACCGCGCAGGAGCTGTATGTACGTCTGGGCGATCCCGAAATGAAGATACAGGAGCTGTTAACGGTGCTGATGCAGCTGGAGATCGAAGGAAAAGTACTGTGCAGGGGAGGGAGGTATGAGATCGGGTGAAGTCCGGGGGATCGCTGTGCCATCCGGGGGCTGTCCTATGCGGCCACCGTCACGCAGCAGGTACGCGGCCCGGGGCAGAATAGTAAGGGGGCGGATGCTTTTCTTGACGGAGCCGGCAAAGAATGATAAATTTATAAGAGTTTCTGTAGTTTTTTAGGGTATCTATGGTTTTTTGATATGTTTAAGCTGGCAGCTGCGATACGGGAAAAAGAACATTCACATCCGCTTTTTTCTGTATGTCTGGCATCGGCGGTATTATCAGCAATTCTGTTAAGCATATGCTTTCTGATCGACGGCAGTTTCCCCGGACAGGAAAAGGCTTTTGTTTACGGCGACTATGCAGACGAATACCTTCCGTATTTCCGGCATTTCTGGAGTGCGCTTTTCAGCGGGGGCAGCCTTGAATACAGTTTTTCATCCGGCATGGGAACGCCCATGCTTACGGGCTATTCGGTTTTTATTTTCAGTCCCTTCAGTATCCTGCCGTATCTTATAAAGGATGTGCAGGCGGCAGCCTTCCTTTCCTTTATACTGAAAGCTGCCGTGTCGGCGGCATGTTTCACTGTATTATTACGGAAGGCCCTGAAATGCGACGGCTTCAGTTCACTGGTTTTTTCCCTTTTTTATGTTATGTCGTCCTATATGATGATGTATTATGTGAATATCCATTTTGTGGATATTTTCTATATACTCCCGCTGATGATGCTCGCTATGCTGCAGCTGGTCCGTAAACAGAATGTCATTCCTCTGACGCTCTGTTATACCTATTGTTTTATCAATAATTTTTTTAACGCATATTGTGCCGGGATCTGGTCTTTTATCATCTATATCTGTTTCCTGTGGTATGGGGGTGTACGCGGGAAGGAACTGAAGAAAAATCTGGGTTTATACTTTTTCGGCGTGACGATCGCACTTCTTCTGGCAAGTCCCGTTCTTCTGCCGGCGGTTTTTTATGTGTTCGGCCACATGTCGGAAGGAAGCGATTTCTCCGTGATCCCGCTGCAGTCTCCTTTGAACTGCATGCTGAGTTTCCTCTTCGGCCGGCATAAATCCGGTATTTTTAATGATTTTCCCGCGCTTTACTGCGGCTGGCCGGCACTTCTGTTTTCTGCTGCCTTCTTTTTGCGGAAAGACAGAGACAGACGCATGAAGATCTTTGCCGCGATACCCCTGCTGTTCCTTGTGATCTGTACACTCTGGCATCCGGCGTACCTGTTCATGCATATGTTCAACGAACCGGACAGCTTTCCCTGGAGATTTTCCTATATCATTATTTTCATGCTGGTTTCACTTGCGGCATATGAATGCAGTAATGCCGTAAGAAGTTTCGGAAAGACGGTATCACCTGCTGCGGCACTGATCGCGCTGATCCCGGTCGTGTCGGCCTATATCCTCTATCACTTTTCCTCCGGTAAAAATGACTATATACCGCTCATGCTCTTTGTCTTTAATCTGATCCTGGCGGCGGCGTATTTCTTTCTGGCCCATTTCCGGAAAGTCTTTTTCGGCCTGGTCATTACAGAACTTCTGCTGGCGGGGACGGCGAATATCTCTGCGCTGCCCGATGAGCCTTACTGTCAGCAGGACGGCATTGAACGGCTGATGTCCCGGGATGCATATGTGGCGGAAAAACTTGGAGCTCTTGGAGAAGGGGAGCAGTATAACCGCTGGAGTATTCTTAATCCCAGGGGTTTTGGTTATGCTATGCTTCATGATTATAAAGGGATCAATTTTTTCTGCTCCTTTGATAATACGGCACTCTGGAAAGCACTGTATCGTCTGGGAATGGGCGCAAGACCGCAATGCTTTACGGATGACGGCCTGACCGAGTTTACGGATATGCTGTTTTCCGTCCGTTACAAAGGCTGTCTCAACGAAGAAACAGATGAAGTTGAAGTATATGAAAATGAGTTGTGTCTTCCCATCGGCTTTGCTGTTTCGGAGGATCTTCCAAAATTCAGCGCGATCCACGATCCGTACGAAAACCAGCAGAAGCTTGCCGATGCCATGCTGAAACAGGATGTGAAGCTGTTTGATGAACTTGATGTAGTGTTCTTTACGGAAGACTGCACGGAAAATACAGGAGAGAACGGAGAACATATTTTTACCAAAACCGGGGATAATGCGAATGTCACGTTTTTTGCGGCTCCGGAAGCGGGTAAGAGTCCGTATGTATACTTGGCGGCGGATCTCCGGTCGGGGAAAAATGACATGGCCAGCATCATATCGGGAGATCCGTTCCGGCTTTTCTCGAAGCCTTCCGTTCCGAATCTGCTCAGGTTTGCACCTACGGAGATCGAAGGATTATCGGCGGTAGCCATGCGTATGGAAGGGGAGAACGGGAGCAGTGTCGTGATCAGGGATATCACAGGCCGTTCACTTGACCGCGCAGCCCTGGGCCCGGTGTATGATGAGCTGTCCGCCGGCGGGCTTCGGATTGACCGTTTCACGGATACGGAAATACACGGAATGATCACGGCGGATACGGAACACCCGGTTTTATTTACCTCGATCCCGTACGATCAGGGCTGGCAGATCTATATCGACGGTCAGGAAACGGAATGCTATCCGGTGATCGACGGGGCTTTTCTTGCCTGCAATATCGCTGCAGGGACACATGAGATAGAGATTGTTTACCGGGACCAGTCTTTTGTACTGGGCTGTGAAGCTGCGCTGATCGGTCTGCTGCTGTTTTTCGTCCTGCTGTATACCACACGGAGAGTATCCCGCGAAAAGAAAGCCGATGAGCGGAAGCCTGCTTCGGAAGAAATAACTGCTGACAATTTGCACAATTAAGCGGGGGCTTTTTCGTCGAAACATAAAAATATGATCGAACACTTTCCATTTCGGGTGTTTTGTGCCATAATATCGTCGTATGGGTCTGCGTATTTGGTAAATCTGTACATATATATCACAGGAGGGGGAAGTAATGGCACTATTCGGAGCAAAAAAGCGACTGGGTGAACAGCTTGTTGACGCAAGGCTGATCACACCGGATCAGCTGGAAATGGCGCTGGAAGAGCAAAGAACCAGAAAGACGAAACTCGGCGAAACTCTGATGGCGATGGGTTTCATGACTGCCGACAGTTTCCGGACCTTTTTCAGTAACACAATGGGCATTCCTTCGGTTACGCCGCAGGAGATGAAGGCCTATGATCAGAGAGCGCTGGAAGTGGTGGGTGATGATCTGATCCGCCGGCACCAGGTGCTCCCGTACGCTTTTGATGAAGATAATATCAATGCGATCCACGTGGCCATGGCAGAGCCGAACAACCTGGGTATCATCGATGATATCGAGATGACCAGCGGAATGGAAGTGGTCCCGCATTACGCTCCGCAGACCGAACTGGCCGTGATCCTTGACAAGATCTATGGCAAAAAGAATAACCAGGAAGTGGTCGATGCCTTCATCGAAGAGCACAGATCGGAATTCGGTGATGAAGAGGAAAAAGAAGAAGAAGATACTGTAGGAGAAGCTCCTATCGTAAAGATCGTACGGAATATGATACAGCAGAGCGTGCGTGAGGGAGCCTCCGATATCCATATCGAACCTTTGGAGAAGAGCCTGCGGATCCGCAGCCGTGTGGACGGCATGCTTCAGCAGGATGCGGAATATGCCCTGACCATGCTGGCGGCCATGACCGCCCGTATCAAGATCATTTCCGGCCTGGATATCTCCGAAAAGAGAAAACCGCAGGACGGACGTCTCACCTATGTGGTGGACGGTGTCGAATTTGACGTCCGTGTTTCCATACTGCCTACCGTATACGGGGAAAAGACCGTCATGCGTCTTACCAAGAAACAGGGACTGACGCAGGAAAAGAAGTTCCTGGGTCTGTATCCCGATGATGAAGCCCGTCTGGATGGCATCATGAACAACCCGCACGGGATCATTCTTGTTACCGGTCCTACCGGTTCCGGTAAATCCACCACCTGCTATACCGTTCTGAATGAATTAAATAAACCGGATGTAAATATCATCACCGTGGAAGACCCTGTCGAAGCAAATATCGCAGGGATCAACCAGGTACAGGTGAATGTAAAAGCCGGACTTACCTTTGCAACAGCGCTTCGTTCCATCCTCCGTCAGGACCCGGACATCATCATGATCGGTGAGATCCGAGACGGTGAGACCGCGCAGATCGCCGTACAGGCTTCCATTACGGGCCATCTGGTGATCAGCACCCTGCATACCAACTCTACTGCGGCTTCGGTCACCCGTCTGATCGATATGGGTGTGGAGCCTTACATGATCGGTGATGCCGTGGTGGGTATCATCGCCCAGCGTCTGGTGCGCCGTCTGTGTCCGAAGTGCAAAGCGGGGCATGAGGCGACCAGGCAGGAAAAGATCCTTCTGGCTTATCCCCAGGATCAACCGCTTACGGTTTATGAACCGGTTGGATGCGAAGCCTGCGGTAACGGTTATAAAGGGCGAAAGGCTATCTACGAGATCATGCCCATCAGCGCCTCGATCCGCCGTATCCTGCACGAAACGGTAACGGCAGAGCTGATCGAAAATGCTGCCGTGAGTGAAGGTATGAATACGCTCCGCATGGCAGGTGCGCGTAATGTTGTGGAAGGAGTTACGTCCATCGCCGAGATGGTACGTGTAGCTTATGATATGGATGCGCAGACCGAAGCAAATACCAGCGTGCTGGAAGAGGAAGCTTCGGTATAAAGTAACAGAAAGGGGAAGAAAACATGGCGCAATACGCATACCGGGTCATCACCCCGGCAGGTAAGGAAAAGAAAGGTGTACTGGAGGCAAAATCCAGGGACGCCGCAATGGTCATGCTGAAGCAGGACAAAAATGTGGTCGTCAGCTGTGAAGAAGCAACCGGCCTCAAAAAACCCGTTGACTTTCTGAGTAAGGGTAAAAAGATCAAACCCAGGGACTATGCTTTGTTCTGTCATCAGTTCCACTCCATCAATGCCGCCGGTGTGAGCGTGGTGGAAAGCTTTGAGATGCTGGCGGAACAGACCGAGAATGAGGCTCTGTGTACAGCCATCAAGGAAGTACATACCGATATCTCCAAAGGTGAGACGCTGGCCAATTCCATGAGAAAGCGCGGCGGTGTATTCCCCGAGATGCTCAACAACATGGTGGAAGCCGGTGAAGCTTCCGGTTCCCTGGATAAAGCCTTTGAGCGTATGGCGATCCAGTTTGAAAAAGAAGCAGCTCTGGAAGCCGCGGTCAAGAAGGCGATCACCTACCCGATCATCCTGGTCATCGTTATGGTCGCCGTTATCTTCATCGTCATGGTCAAGGTTATCCCGACCTTCATGAACATGTTTGAAGATCTGGATGTGGAAATGCCTGGGATCACCATGGCGGTCATCCATATATCCGACTTCTTCGTGGCCTGGTGGTGGCTGCTGCTCATACTGATCATCGGTATCATCTTTGGCTTTAAGGCGTATGCCGCTACGGATTCCGGAAAAGAAGTGACCTCTTCGCTGGCGCTGAAGATCCCTGTGCTGGGACCGGTAAAGACAAAGAGCGCCTGCGCAAGACTCGGCCGTACACTCTGTACCCTGCTTGGCGCCGGTGTTCCCATGGTGGATGCCATCGAGATCACGGGCCGTTCCATGGAGAATATGCTGTATAAGAGAGCGATGAAAGAAGCGAGGGACCAGGTGCTCCGTGGTGTGCCTCTTTCCAAACCTCTGAAGACCAGTGGCCTTTTCCCCAACATGGTAGTACACATGGTGGCCATCGGTGAGGAAACCGGTAATATCGAAGCGATGCTGGAAAACGTTGCAAACTACTACGAGGAAGACGTGCAGCTGGCAACCGAGCAGATGATGACGATCCTGGAACCCATGATCATCGTTGTCATGGCTGTGGTGGTCGGTTTCCTGGTACTTGCGATCCTGTCGCCTATGTTCACACTGTACGATGCGCTGGGCTGAGAAAAAGCAGGAATAAAGGAACAATACAACGGAGCCGGAGTTTTCTCCGGCTCCGTTTTTCGGTGTTATGACAGAGCGGGGGCATAGTGATATACACTGTAAAGATACGGCACGGGAGCACAGGCTCATGACGGATAAAACGAAAACGGATGACAGATCGGTGAAGATGCAGATGAAGGAAAAAAAGAAGTTCATATTCCCTGCGTGTATCCTCTCGTTTCTTCTGGCGGGGGGGATCGTTACGCTGGCCATGTGTCTTCGCGGTATCTTTCCCGGGGGAGAGAATGCTGCGGTCTTTACGGATACCATGGATCAGATGGCTTCCATGCAGGCGATGCTGGCCAGACAGCTTGTGAGAGGGGATCTGTCTTTTTATTCCCTTACTACGTCTCTCGGGCAGAATACGTCACTTTTATATGCCTTCTGCGCGTACAGTCCGTTTACCCTGCTTTATATCCTTATCCCGGATATCTATACGGCAACGATGCTTGGGCTGATCCTGAAGATCGCCTTGTCCGCGCTGTGTTTTCAACTTTTTCTGGAACGGGGGCTGGGCCATAAAGCATCGACAGCCGTCTTTTTCTCGCTCTGCTACGGACTTTGCGGTTTCCAGTTTGAGTATATGCTCTCGAGCAATCTTATGGATGCGCTGTATCTGCTTCCGCTGGTGATGCTGGCCCTGATGCATGCCCTGAAAGGAAAGAGTTTTCTTCCTCTTACAGCCGCATATGCCCTGAGTTTCATGGTGCAGTTTTACAGCGGATATGCCATCGGCATCTTTTCGTTCGGGGCGTTGCTGATGTATCTGATCCGGCGGGACGGGAAAACCCTTCTGAAAAAAAATCTCCGTTTTCTTGGAAAATACTTCATTTCCGTGCTCTGTGCAATACTGCTCAGTATGGTGCTTCTTCTGCCGGCCATCGTCTTCTTCATGAGCGGGACCGGCGTCCGTTCCGTATCGGGACGCAGTCTGGTTCTTCCATGGGATCTTCTGTATGCCATGCTTTTCGGAAGACCAACGTCACTTACGACAGACATTCCGTTTATCTACTGCGGCATGCCTGTGGTCGTTTTGCTGATCCTTTATTTTGCGGGTAGTAAGACCCGGAAACGGGATAAGCTGCTTGCCGCGATCATGTGCCTGAGTCTGCCGCTCAGCCTTTATATCAGCCCCCTGTATGATCTGCTGCATGCTTTTAACCGCCCCGATGGCTTTACGGTGCGTTACGCTTTTGTTTATGTTTTTCTCTTTGTAACGATCGCGGCTCATTCCTGCCGCATATACGGAGCTGCTGACGGTGAGAGGAAAAAACTGACGGTCATATCCGTGG
Organism: Lachnospiraceae bacterium; assembly: GCA_016282915.1. Lineage (GTDB taxonomy): Bacteria > Bacillota > Clostridia > Lachnospirales > Lachnospiraceae > NK4A136. The sequence continues at coordinate 21,705 of JAEELW010000032.1, forward strand.
CCGTTCCGCTGTTTTCGCTTTTGCTTCTCTTTCTGCATGCACGGTTCGGAGAGTATGATGAAGGAAAGGGAGTGGGATTTGCGTTTTACGGGATCATATTGCTCGGGATCCTCTGGTGTGTATTGATCTTTGCTGTCAGGAAGAAAGAAGGGAGGCTGTTCCGTATCTTTGCGGCTTTCCTGCTCTGCGGGGAACTGACGGCCCAGGCTTATCTGAACTGCAGGGAACAGGGCATTACCGCATCGCTTTATCTGCACAGCTGGGACCGGCAGGTAAAGGAATTCGTTGCGGAGATGGAAGGGGATAAAAGCAGGCAGGATGTTATCTACCGCGGGCATCTTGTGAATTCGCCTTTCGAAAATCTGAGCGCCATGTATGATTATATGGGCATCGGCCAGTTTGCTTCCTCGAATTACAGTAAAGTGGGGAGCATGATGAGCAGACTCGGCGATGCGGTCATGACGATGCGTTATACGCAGGCAGGTGCGACGGATGTGACGGATATGCTTTTCGGGATCCGTTACCTCGGTTTTCTGACTTATGCCGATGATGCATCGCGTGAACCCGGCCCCTGCTTTGAGATCAATGAGCGTGCGCTGCCGGTCGGTTTTATGGCCGATGAAAGGATCACCGCACCAATGGCTTTTGATGGAAATCCGCTTGAGAACCAGAACCTGCTTTTGTCGGCACTTTGCGGCGAAAGCATAGAGGCATATAAGACTGCGGAGAAATTCGGCTATGAAGCGGAGGGAGCGGAATACAGCGCGACGGATAAAGCCTACGAGATACGTTCCGTATCGGCAGAGAACTACGGGAGTGTGCTTTTCGGTATCACGGAAGAAGGGTATGAACACGCTTATATGTATCTGCGTCTCCTGCCCTACGGGGATGAAGTTGAGGAAAGACGGCTGGATGCGGACATGGCGATGAATGTATCCATGTATTCTCCGGCGGACCGGAAAGGCTTTGGCATACGCGAGGATTTTGTACGCAACAATTCGATCATCGAAATGACAAAGGACGGTAATGCTTTTGTTGCACGGCTTGCGGTTTTTGACGGGCCGGAGAAAACGTACCGTTATACGGATCAGTACTTTTGTTATCAGGATGAGGCTGAGCTCGACCGTGCCTGTTCCATACTGGGCAGAAATACGTTTCATGCGGATACGGTAAAAGACTCTTATATCAGCGGAAAAGTCACGGCAACGGAAGAACAGCCGGTTCTGTTTCTGACGATCCCGTATGACCGCGGGTGGAGTGTGATGGTTGACGGAGAGGCGGTAAAGCCGCTTGCGGCAGTGAATGAATGCTTTATCGCGCTGCGCCTTTCGCCGGGAGAACATACGGTGACTATGGTGTTTGAGGCGGAAGGTGCCGCTGCCGGAAGGCTTCTGGGGCTTTCCGGACTGATATTTTTTTTACTGATATTTTATGCTGAGGTACGAAAAAAAGAACATAATGTGCATGAAACAAAAAAAATACGTCACCAGTAAACTTGAAAAGAAAAATTGAAATGTTATAATGAACTTACATTAAAACACAGGGGCGAAGAAAAGCCCATTAAAACAAAATCCAAAAGGAGGATATGTAAAATGAAAAACAAAGGTTTCTCTCTGGTTGAGCTGATCATCGTTATCGCCATCATGGCGATCCTGGTAGGTGTTATGGCACCCCAGCTGATCAAGTACATCGAGAAGAGCAAGGTTTCCGCAGACACCCAGGCAGCTGATGCTGTACACAGCGCAGTGCTGACCGCTATGATGGATCCCGAAGTTGTTAACGATCCTGCTTACAACAACAGCCCGGTTCTGAATGCAACCAACATGAGCGTTTCCTCTCTGAGCACTGGCGATCCTATCGGTTCTGCAGCACTTGAGATCCTTGGCGAAACTGCAGGCGCAGACGTTGTAAGCCGCTTAAAGAGCACCGGCGCTACCGACATCGTCTTCACCGCTGACAACAACAAGGTTTCCGTAGTTGTTACCGGTTCCGACTCCAGAGGTTCCAAGAGCGCAAGCGGTTTCGAAATCGTAGTACAGTAAGACAGATCGAAATCAAAAGTAAGATCCGCCCGGGTGAGATATCACCCGGGTGGTTTTATTTTACCTGTATAAAGATCGCAGAAGATCCGGACAGATGCGAAGTATGCCTGCCCGGAGAGCGTATCCGAAAACGCAGGCATTCGGTCCCGGATACACGGATCCGGGATAAGCCGGCAGAATAATAGTGAATAAAGACAGATCGAAAGCAAAAAAGGACCACCCGGCTGAGATATCAGACGGGTGGTTTTATTTTTCCGGTATAAAGATCGCAAAAGAGCCGGAATAATGTGAAGTATGCCTGCCCGGGAGAGCGTATCTGCAAATGCAGGCGTCGGGTTTCAGATGTATCCATCATTTTGTATTCAGTTTCTTTTTATCTATGAGTGCTTTAATAAGAAGCAGTACGTATAGCGCAAGGCTTATAAGTGTAACGGTCAGCCCGCTTTTTGCACCGGGTTCCGTATATACCAGCTCGATCTCATGACTGCCGGGACTTAAGGGGACTGCCAGGAAGGCATCGTCCATGACACTTTCGCAGGGCACGATATTGCCGTCTACTTTAGCGGACCAGCCCTTATCCCAGGGAATGGAGGTGAAGAGCAGGGGATATTCATCTGTGGCATTTACCTGCCCTTTCAGATGAGAACTGCTCCATTCCGTAAGCGTAAGGATACCGGGAAGAAGATCCCGGTGTAAAGCAGAGAGCGCACTGCCATCAAAACGGGAGATATAGATATCATTACATGCATAGCTTGACATGCTGTTTTCATTAAAATAGATCGCAATATTTTCCGTATCCGAAGCGAACTTATCACTCACCCTTCCGCCTTTTGTGATACAGCCGACAGATAAGGTAAAACTTTCCGCATAGTTTTCGTCGCTGCCGAGTACATAGGGAGCGATAGAGAGTGCACTGGGTTCGTCCTGGCGGAAACAGATATATAAGGGGTGCTCTTCATCTTTTGGAGCGGAAAAATATGCACCGGCATTGGGGCTGTGGGAAGTCGCTTTCGAAAACATGGTGTGATCGTCGTAAACGGATATTTTTGCATTAAAGGAACTTGTATTCAGATCTTTCAGTTCCAGGCGGTCAAAGAAATGATAATCCTTGCCGCTGATGGCTTTAACTAAGCGTTCCTGGTTTTCAAAAGGATCTTTTCCCGGGTGATAATCCTTTATTGAATCCGATACCATATAAGCGATGGAAAGACGCCAGGGAAAGGCTTCCAGATTTGAGAAGCGTTCATCCGCTCCCTCGCTGATCCGCCGGATATCGGCGGTATAGCCTTTATCAAAAAGCATATAGGTCAGATCGGTGTACCCGTTTTCCGTGATACTCCGATTGCTGACCGAGATCCCGAGACCGTAAAGAGCGTTCCGAAGCGCATATTCATCAGAGGAGGAAAAGGTATTAAAGCCGGCATAACCAAAGAGTGCGGAAGAATTATAATTATTGTCACCGTACATGGAAATGCGGGAAAGCTGGTCATCTTCTTTCGGAATGCGGTCCAAAGCCTCTTTCTGCGCTTTGTACCAGGCATTGTATTCGCTTTCGGGAAAAGGATCATAATCCACATGTTTCTGGGCAAGCCAGCCGTTCAGGGCGAGCTCGACGATCAGGACGGAAAAACAGAGCATCGACAGTAGAGCACGCCCGATCTTTCCGTCGGGAAGGGGCTTTTTTTTCGGCATAAGGAGCAGACCCCATATACAGAGGAAAACGATGTTCAGAGCGAGTTCAAAAGGCGAATTTGTGGTATCCGAATAAGTCTTATACAGGGGCCAGAAGCGTATCATAAAGGAATAAAGCGTTATCAGGGCGGCTATGCTGAGCCAGAGGCTGCGTTTGTCCAGACAGCCTTTGGCTACGCTGAAACAGCGGCAGGCCAGGGCACAGATCAGAAAGCTCACAAAAGCGCTGTTTCTGAAAAAATAGAAATTCGGATAATCGAAAGCATGTGTAACGATAAAGAGCGGAAGGTAAAGCATGCTCAAAAAACATAAAAGAAGAAAAACAGCCGAAACGATCTTTTCTTTCGCCGGAATTGCTTTCTGCAGGAAATAATGGATCAGGAGAAGGAGGACAGGAAGGCCGCAGTACAGAAACGGAGTGCGGTTGTCCATATCCGGCATGACTCCGAGCATCAGGCTGTTAACTATGTCCGGAAAAGAGACCGACAGATCGGTGAACTCCTGATTATCCGCTGCCATATGGGATACAAGAAACTGCGCACAGGGTAAAAGGATGGCTGCACAAGAGGCGGCTGCGAGAAATACCGATGAGCCGAAACGGACGATCAGCTTCCACACAGGGATGGAAGGTTCTGCGGAAGCTTCTTTATTTGAAGGACGGAGTATCAGAAGGGCCAAAAAGGCGGGAGCGATAAAGAGGCCGCAGATAAAAGCCATATAGAAATTGCTGAGGAATAAAAACGCCCAGGCCGGAACGAGTGCGAGCCAGCGGCCGGTCTTTATAAGGCGCTGTGTCAGAAGGAGCAGGAGCGGAAGAAGATAAGCCGATTCCAGCCAGATCAGATTGAAATGCAATGTTACATTGTAACTGTTCATCGCATAACATATTGCAAAAAATATGGCGGCTGCATCACTGCATCTGATCACACGTTTCGCAAACAGGGAGAAAAACGCACCGCAAAGGCCAATCTTTAAGCTGATGATCACGGCTGTCATAGCCGGAATGGAGATCAGCTCCGGCAGATAAAGCAGGTTAAAAGGGCTGAAAGCATAATAGGCATAGGTCAGGATCGACGGAGAGCCGTAGTATTGCGTAAAGGTATACCAGAAATCTTCTTTTCCCTTCAGAACACGAAGGAACAGCTGTATGAAATCAGTGTATTGGGCATAAAGATCCCCACGGAGGATGGTGCGGTTGCCGAAGCCGAGTACATCATAAAAGAGCAGAAACAGCAGAAAAGTGCTTAATGAAAGGGCGAAGGCGCAAAATGCAACGAAGAGCAGACGGTTCTTTTTCATGAGCCTTTTTCCTCCGTTTTTCCGGCCTCGCTTTTGTTTCCTGAAGAATTCTTTTTATAATACAGATAGGAAATGAGCAGAAGGAATATGAGACTTCCTCCGCTGATCATTTTTCCGAGATCGGCCAGGGGATGGTTATACACCAGCCGGATACTGTGCTCTCCGGGCGTAAGTTCCAGACTTAAAAAGCTGTCATTTACGATGGCGTAGACAGGAACGGGCTTGTCGTCAACAAATGCTTCCCAGCCGGGATCATAGGGGATCGAGAGGAAGAGTACGGGGCGCTCGGCGCTGGCTGTGACGGTTCCGCTGATCTCATCATCATCAAAATACGTTACAGCGAGAGGCGCGCTGCCGAGATCCTTCCGAAGCTCCGCCAGCATACTCTTATCATAGGATACAAAACGTATATCCCTGACCGCGTAATCGAAATCTCCGCTCTTGCTGAAAATGAGGTTCAGTGACGGTATGCCCTGCTCGTTCGGAAGAACATAAACAATACTTCCGTCGGAAAGCGTCCGGTTTTTGCAGAAACCGGTGAAGGGCTGCTCGATCACGGGAGCGGTTCCGCGGATCACAGGCTCGGTCTCGGGGGTAAAATACGCAAGCATATTATCACTGACGGCTCCGGGGAAAGAAAAGGTGACGATGCCGTTGGAGGCAACATCGCTGATATGCTGAAATACTATGGCATCTTCAAAAGGATAGATCTCGATATTTTTCGCGCTGAGATCCTCATCCTTAACGACCTCGGGTGTAAAAAAGCTGTATTTTTTATTTGTCATCAGACGGACAAGATTCTCCGTATTCGTAAACGGATCCTGATCATTCTGCCATTTTAAAAGTCCCGGACTGCACATAAACCCGACGGGCAAAGCAAGCGGTGATCCGCTCAGTTCGCCGTTCGGAAGATTTAAACTGTATTTTACACCGAAGATCATATCGGTCAGCTCCGTATAGCCGTGATCGTAAATGCTCATGAATGAGGTGCCGATCCCCAGAGAGGAGAGGGTCCTGCGGAGTGCCGCATTGTCCGTGGTCGTGAAGCTGTTAAGGCCCGCATAGCCGAAACGTGAAGGGGCGTTGAAGCTGATCTCGCCGTTTACGCGCACCCGGTAAAAATCCTTATCTCCGGCCAGCAGTTCGGGAATGATAGTCTCTTCGCTTTCTTCCCAGTCTGCGAGTTCCTCTTCGGCGTGAAAGCCGAAATCATTGCGGGAGAAACAGGTAAAGCCATTGATCACAAATTCCGTGCAGAGGATCAGGGTGAAGAGGATGCGGCCGGCCCCCGGACGATATATATATAATAGAAAATATACGAGAAGAAAGATCCCGTTTAAAAGGAAAAAACCATAGCTGTTGGTCTGATAACTGCCGTAACAGAGTTTCTGTACAGGGATCAGAAGGGCATAGAGCAGGAGCAGCGCCGAAATAAAAGCGCCGTACAGCTTTGGAGGCAGTTCCCTGAGATGGGGAAGAGCGCGGCAGCAAATCGTCAGGATAAGAAACACCAGGCAGAAGGCATAACGATGCGCATACCAGTTCGGAGCCTCCATGGCGTGAAGAAAACGGTAAACAGGGAGAAACTGCGTGGCAGCGAGGAAAAACAGCAGCAGACCGCCGGCGGCAAACTTTTCGCGTCTGTCGATCTTTTTGGAGATGAAAAACGCGGGAAGCAGAAAGAATACGGGGAGACCGCAGTAGATCAGCGGAATGGGGCTGCCCATGCCCTGCATCTCTCCCATAAAAAGATTGCAGAAAACATCCGGCAGCGTAATGGTCACAAATGAAAAAGCGCTGCGGCTCTGCCCTGCATTGAGAAGCTCGTATGCGGCCGGAAGGAGCACGATCGCACAGATGCCGACGGAAAGAAGTACGGCTCCGGCATAGATCAGGCCTTTTTTTACGGCGGCTTTCAGAGCGCTGCGAAGCTCTCCCTGCAGTCCCAGAATGAGCAGAGCGATAAAGCAGAGCGCGGTAAAGATCCCCGTGATATAACCCATATAAAAATTCGTGAGAAAAAGATAAGCATAGGCAGGAACCAGCGGCAGGGCGGAAGAACCATGCAGATAGCGGAATATCAGAAGCATGATGAGCGGCAGTGTATAAAGGGCGTCCAGCCACATGATATGGATACACATGGTCACGGCAAAGGTGCAAAGAGCATAGGCGCTTCCGAACAGTATGGTACAGGTGCTTTTTTCCTTCAGCCCTTTGGAAAGGAAGAGCTGGAAAGTGAAGGCCGCAAGAGAAAGCTTCAGCGTGATGATAACAGCGGTCATGGCGGAAACGGAAAAGCCGGGCAGGAGATAGAGCAGATTAAAAGGGCTCAGACAGTAATAGGCATAGCCTGCCGTGGCGGGATTTCCCAGAAAGAGGGAGAAACTGTAATAAAAGCTGCCCTTTCCTTTTAATACACTCAGAAAATCCTGTATAAAAGCAGTGTATTGGGAAAACAGATCTCCGCTCAGTATGGTTTTGTTGCCGAAGCCGAGTATACCGGAAAACGCAAGGATGAGAATAAAAAGAAGACAGGTAAGGAGGGCACTGTACAGCGGATAGAGTTCTTTTTTCTCTTGATATTTTTTAAGGAAGGAAAACATGGGAAAAGCCTCCTAAAATTCTTCAAAAGTCGGAATGGGTGTTGCAGCGAGTTCCGGGTCGTAATATTCCTGCATCACCTGATACAGATTCTCATGATCCAGAAGTTCCGAGGGGCTGCCGGGCGTTTCTTTCAGCAGATCCTTATGGAAGACGCAGATCAGGTTGTCACAGTTATATGCCAGATAATCCTCCGGAAGAAGCTGCGGCTTCAGGAAGACGATATAACCGGCAGGAATGACATAAATGGTGTCATCTGCCAGTTTGCCAGCATTCCAGTCGTTGATATCGGCCTGCACGGAATTCTTGGGACCGCGGCAGGCTTTGGAAGTGTTCAGCTTCATACCGTGATGGGAAGCGAAGACTCCCGCGGGAGCAATGTTTTCATAGTTTGTTGTGATGAAGGCGAAACGTTTTGCTTCGGAAGTAAAAGCTGTATCAAAGCTTTCGTAAAAACTGTCGGTATAGCCGGAGACAAGGGAGTCCGCGCCGCCTTTGGCGGTGCGGGGGACGATCTCCACATATTGTAATATGATGGCCGGCATAAGAATATAGATAAAGATACGCTGGGAACGTATGCCTTTACACAGGATATAGAAGACAGCCACCTGGACCAGATACCAGACCGGAAGGATAAAGCGTGCGGTAGCACGAAAGGTGGACAGGATGGCAAGCAGCTCCATATCCGGATGACTCCCGATCAGATCGAAAAGCATCTGCCCCGCGATGCGCGGACGCATCCCCTCGGAAAGAATAAAGAGAACGACGGAGGCGGCCAGAGTAAGGAAGAAGAAAAAACGGTGCTTTTCAACAAAAGGCTTCAGCTTCCGGCGGTTCAGGACCAGAAAAACGATCGCAAGTATAAAAAAGGCGGTAAAGGCGATACCCCAGTATACAGCGGATTCCGTACTGTAAAGATAATCGATCCTGGGAAGGAAGGAGGAAAAGATCAGCGGATTGATCAGATCAACGGGATCAAAGAGCAGCCCCGGGAAGCCGCGCATGATCACATTTTCATGAGGGAGAAAACCGCCGCCGAGCCAGTATGCCAGCAGGCTGAACACGACGCAGGCAAAAAAGACGATGAGAGATGAAATGCGTTTTCTGTTTTTGAAAAACTGGTAAAAGCAGGAGAAACTCATCAGGAAACCACACATAAAGAAAAGGTAACCGTGGATCAGTATGGCTCCGCTGCAGAGGAGCGCCCAGAGTATTGTTCTCTTGCGGGCGCTCATCTCCGATTCACAGAGGATCAGCAGAAAGGCGAAAAGGATCAGCCACTGTCCGGCCAGGGCACTGTGATGAAAACAGCGGAAGAGGACCGGAACATTGATGATAAAGAAAGGGACGCAGAACATGGTCTTGATATAGCCGATGCCCAGTTTCCTGAGGATCAGTGATGCGGCGACTCCCTGCAGGATAAAGCAGAGGAAGATCCAGATGCCGAAATACTGGAAGAATTCGGGAAGTATCGGCGAGATCAGCTTAAAGAAGATCGCGAGCAGCGGAATGGAATCCGAAAAGATCACGGAACTTTCGTAAGGATACGGATAATAGGACTGGACCCCTATGGGATTCTGCCAGGGACTGATGCGGTAAAAATCAAAACCGAGCTGATGATTGAATACGTCCGCGTCCGTGCTGTTATACAGAAAACTCACATTTGTGGGCCAGAGACTTGAAAAGCCGTAGATCAGCAGAAAGATCACGGCGCCGATCAATGCGGCCGTAAAAGCATACGCACGCTTCCGGGAGAAAAACTCGCGTGTTTTTTCGGAAGGTTCACTTAAAGACACTAATCTGATCATAATAAATCATTATATATAGTAAGAACAGAAAAGTAAAGAACAGAGATATTGATTTTCGACAGCGAAAAGTATAAAATATAAATATTTGAGCGGACGTGCGTATGCCGTGTTCCCGGGCGGAAAGTGCGGAAAAAATCAGCGGCACGAAAAAAACAAAAATCAGGCTGATAATCATGTTTTGGCAGTTGGTGACATTTTTTTTGTACTTCATGCAAATTTGATAAAAATTGATGCATTTTCTTGTTAAAAAAGGAAAAAAACGCTCAATATATTTTGTTACTTATTCCGACCTTGTGCAAATTGACGAATAACAGCATCTTTGGTATAATCTTTGCAAGTGGAAGTGTATGTATTTTTGAGTGCAATCTGTGCGGCTTTGGCGTTCGGTACTGTGATGTACCGTTATTCGCTTTATAAGATCTGTCTGGGGCCGGAAGAGGACCCGGATGAGGAACTGAAAGCGAATGGTACGCTGGGAGGGATAAGCCGCTGTATGAAGCGCGGCGATACCGGCCGCTGGCTCTTCGTCCTTGGAACGGCTTTATTGTGGCTGGCCCTGGGATGGAAATGGGGCTTCGGATATCTGTATCTGATCTATGGACTTACAGCGCTGATCCTTTTGGGATTGTCCATGGTAGATGCGGCGATCTACGAGCTTCCGCCTGAGATGAACCTTGCCATTGCCATACTCGGAGCTGCCCGGCTTGCCATGGATCTTCCGCACTGGTATGAATACCTGATCGGCGGAGCACTGGTGAGCGGAATGTTTCTGCTGATCATACTGGTCAGAAGAGATTACATGGGCGGCGGTGATATGAAGCTTATGGCGGCACTGGGGCTTTTACTGGGATGGAAAAAGATCCTGCTCGTACTGGTGCTCGGGGCGTTTCTGGGAAGCATCATCCACGGAATCAGGATGTTATTGACAAAAGAAAAACATGTTCTTTCGTTCGGCCCGTATCTTGCGGCAGCTGCAGTGCTCGTGATGATGTGGGGGGACGAGATGATCAGGTTTTACATCAGCACATTCCTGCCTGAGCTTTCGTAGCTCTTCCGGGTCCGGACCCGGAAGCGCCGGAAAGCGTAAAATGCATATCTCGGCATTTTTGCCGATGCTATGATAAGTCCTGTATGTGGGGCTACACTACAATATGAAAGGGGAGCAGCAAGGATGGCCAATAAGGCATTGACGATCTACATTTCGTCGGACGTTATCCGTATCGCCGAGATGCAGAAGAACAACAACAAAACTGTGGTTTTGAGC
>JAEELW010000033.1 GCA_016282915.1 Lachnospiraceae bacterium
GCAGGTGGTGGAGTAACTACCGGAGCATCGGCGCAGGAAGAGTGTTTGTGCCGTACATCTACTTTGTATCCGTTGCTTTATAGGCGGACGCTTAGAGATTCATTTTATAAGCACCATCATGTCCTGAATACCCCGAAAGCGACAGACTCACTTGTCTACACAGAGGGAGTTATCATCTGTAAGACAGATGAAGATCTTCCTAAAAGAATGCCACTGGAGGACTGGGTTACTGTCGATGTGATCACGATTGCTGCGCCGGATCTTCGTGATAAGTCTAATGTCCATGTTCCTCTTGTAAATGGCGGCACGTATATGAACAACGCAGAGCTATTCGGATATCATGTAAAGCGTGCTATCCATATGCTGACCTGTGCGGCCGCAAAGGGAGCAGATATCCTGGTACTTGGTGCCTTTGGATGCGGAGCGTTCCAGAATGATCCGGAGGTTGTGGCAAGAGCTTACAAAACAGTGTTACAGGAGTTCCCGAAGGTATTTAAGCAGATCGAATTTGCTGTATATTGTCCGCCGAGTGGAAGTAGAAATTATGATGTGTTCAAAAAGGTATTAGGGTAGATGGGATTATTCAAAAGCAAAGCTGAAAAAGAGCTTGATAACATCATACAGAGACTGGAAATGAACATGTCTAATAACTATAAGGATAATGCCCAGGATAATCTGAAAGAGCTGGAGGCATCCATAAATGCTCTTCGAGCTTCCGGTGGTATTAAAACCAGTGTGTTGTCAAAATATGAGTCAATACTTGGGTCTTATAAAGAGAAGATGAAAGGATATAGCCATAAGGATCAGAAGCCGTATTGGCATTAAGAATAGTACAGGGAGAGACAAAGATGATATGAAAGTTTATCAGTGCATTTGTGAAACAAAGGGACAGGGCAAATGAAAAATCAGTATGTCGGGGATATAGGTGATTACGGTAAATATTCGTTACTCCGTGCGTTTTCGGATGCTGGGATTAAAATCGGCGTGAACTGGTATCTTACAGATGATGATGGTTCGACCGATGGGAAGTTCAAGGATTATCTTAAGAAAGATAAGTTCCGAAAGTATGATCCGGTCGTTTATGATGCTTTAAAACAGATAGATGAGAGTGGAAACCGGACGGTTGAAGCTGTTCAGAACATTAACATTGTTCCGGGAGCTATATTCTTTACTGAACCTCTTTGCAGCAAGGGAACCCCGAAAGAAAGGGCGGAAAAACGATATAAATGGCTGTCAGACAGTCTATGGGCTTTGAGTGGAACGGATCTTGTTTTCTTGGATCCTGATAATGGTTTGCAGGTTAAGGATGATCCTTCTGCAAGGGGAGCCGAGAAATATGTTTTACCCAGAGAGGTAAAAGAATACTGGAATTCATATCATAATGTTGTGTACTATTGCCACCGGGGAAGAAGAACGGAAAAACAGTGGCAGGAATATATGCGCGAGATGCGTAAGACTATGCCGGGAACAAGAATAATCGTTCTTACATATCACAAGGGGACACAGAGATCATATGTATTCCTGGTGCGTAGGATGCATTTCGATAGATATCGCAAGATAATAGATAAGATTCTTAATGACTGGAACGGTGTATTCACGGATGAGGGAATTGAAAATGATGACGAAGCCTCCCCGTTTATCTTAAGTGACAAAGAGTTTGTTATATACAATGAGCAAAATGTAACGCTTAACGGCTCGATAACGAACGGTTGTCTGCACTTGGAATCGTGTGTATATGGCGAAGATTATGATAGCGAGAAGTATTATGATTTTACGGCAGAGGATACCAAGAAGCTGTTTTCTATCATGAAATTTGATGACTTTCTTTCTTCGTGCAGAGAGGGTCATCTGATATGGATGGAGCAGTTCCTTAAGGATAATGGCATTCAGCCGAAGACTTTTTGCTATTGATAATATTATCTATCAAGATGACGCTCCATCCAAACTAAATATAAATCCTATTGTATCTCCGATTCTTTGCTTCGGGATTTGTCTTTTTCCAGTTCCTGACCCTCGTTTATTATGGCTTCAACATTCTTCTTGGCGGTAAGCAGATCATTATAATCCGCCTGCATGGCATCCAACTGAATAGACATATCGAGCTTCCGGTCTTCGAGATCGCGGAGCTCTTTTTTTAGCTGTGACAGACGTGTGGAATCCCCTCGGAGCCCCTTTTGCTCAAGGGTTTTCTTGGCAGACTCATAGAGCATGATCTCGGTACGGTGAGCTTCATAAAATGCCGGAGATTTACCGGATTTCATGTATTCTTTGTATATGGGCTGGTATTGTGATACACGCTCGACATACTTGATCGTATCGTTGATATTGGCAATTTTCTTTTCCATATCACGGACAGATTCCCTGGTATAACGCAGGGCGGTTTTGGATTCTTTTATGACTTCACTGAGTTTCTCGACGGAATCTATTCCCTTTTCTTTAAGCAGATTATAGGTGGCAGCGATCTTTTTGGCATCCTGGATGGCCATACGCTGTTTGGCATATGCACTTTGGACGAAGAGAAGATAGTTCCCTGTATTTTCAATAAGGCCCAGGTTCTGATCATACTTCCAGACACGGATATAGTAGGGCTTTTTGACCGGAGTGACAACCGGAGCATCCTTGGAATGGTTGATCCTGTCTATGATCGCTTCCTTGGTATAATCCGGACCGAGAGTCTTGGACCGGGTGAATCGTTCCTGACCGTTTGCCCTAAAGGAGTCATATTTGCCGGTCTTTATTTCATATCCGAGACCCTGCAGTTTTATCAGAAGTTCCCCATAGGAATGGACAAGAGGTATGAGCATATCAATATTATCGCGGAGC
>JAEELW010000034.1 GCA_016282915.1 Lachnospiraceae bacterium
CCTGGCAGAGGCGATTTATGCCGATCTTTTACTTGAGGTTATCGACTTTTCAGATCCCGATTACATGACACATATTGAGGTTACGGAGAGGACGCTTAGGGAGATAGGTGCGGGTTCGGTTCCCATAATCTATGTGTTCAACAAGGCTGATCTTGTTGTGGGAGGATCTGAGCACACCAGCATGACAATCCCGCATGTCAGAAATGACAGAATCTATATGGCGGCTGAGGATGGCATCGGAATAGATGAACTAATAACGCTTATCGAGCACACGCTTGAAGGGGAAAAAGCGGAGTGCGAGTTTTTGATTCCGTATTCAGACGGAGCAGCTCTTCACGAGATCACCAACAGGTCTGAGGTTTTGGAGACGGAGTACCTGGAGGAGGGTACACGAATTTTAACCAATTGCAGTAAAAAAATGGCTTTAAGATATATGGAATATGCCATCTGATCATTCTTGTTATGGGGAAACAGTATGGATAAGGTTTTGACAGGGTATTTTACCGGAATGCACTTTAAAAGAGGCAAGTATTCGCTTGTGATAGCTTTGGTCAATTCAATCTGCACATCTGCAGCAGTATCGCATGCATGCTTTGGCTGGAACAGGATCGAGCATGTAAAATGGGTGGTCTGTTTTCTGTTCTCATTCATGGCAGCATATGCGTTTTTTGCGCTGTCGGAGCATGTTCATTTTAACTCTGCCGGCAGTGTGTCAGCGGATTCCGTGACCGGTATCAGGCGGATCCTGATTGTCGCGGGAATGCTCTTTATCTGCTGGCTTCCATATCTTTTTATATATGCACCCGGACTGGTAAACTATGACACGGTAAACCAGATAAATGATTTTCTTAACGGGGTTTCAGCGGTTCCTTTCGGCTATGTGGCCGGACAGGAAGAGGTGACGGTTTTGTTCAATGCTCATCATCCTGTTTTTCTTACACTTGTCTTTGGAGCATTTATTAAGCTCGGTATAATTATCGGAAAACCTGCAGCCGGGCTTACTCTCTACATAGTTCTGCAGATGATTGCGGCTGCACTTATTTTCAGTTATGTCATAGAAAAAGCATTTGACCGTGGAAATAGGAAGATTCCGATTCTCAAGAAGGCAATGATATGCTTTTTTGCTTTTTTCCCCGTTATTCCTTATTACGTTTGCAACATGCTTAAAAACTCAGTGCACGCGCTGCTTTCGGTTCTGTACATATTCCTGTTTTTAAACGTGGCTGTAAATGAGAGAATGCTTTCAGGTAAAGAGAAAACCGCCTGGGTGGTGCTTTCAATATTGGTTGCACTAACTCAGAATACAGGAGTTTATCTGGTGGTGATCACCGGAATCTTTTTCGCGATCACCTGTAAAACTGTCAGAAGAACAGCAATCTGCGGGACACTTATCACTGCTGCATTGATGTTTGTGATTCTTCCAAAGATCATTTACCCCGCATTCAATATCTTTCCAGGTGGAAAGCAGGAGATGATAGGAATGCTTTTCCAGCAGACGGCAAGATATGTGAGGGATTACCCGGAGGAAATAACTAAAGAGGATAAAGAGATCATTTCCAAAGTGGTTGATTTTGATACGCTGCAAAATGATTTTGCCTTTGAAACTACGGATAATGTAAAGGCTGTCTACAATCTTCATGCCACGGGAAAAGAACTTAGGGATTACTACGCTTTGTGGCTGAGGCAGGGATTTAAGCATCCGGGAGCGTATTTCAGAGCTACACTTACGATCTGCGGAATGTTTTTTGCGGCGGGATACGATATTGGTATTTTTGATCATATACCGACGAATGAAGGGATTTTTTCACGGATACAACAGATCAATCCGGAGAGCTTATACACATCGATCACGGAAGAGTATTATTGGATACGATCGTGCCCTTTGGTCAGCATTTTCTTTCAGCATGCTCTGTATGTTGTGTGGATTCCTGCAATCTGCATCTATCTTCAGCGGGTTATAAGAAAGAAAAAGAATATGCTTTTCATAGTGCCGTTTGTGGTAAACATGCTGTTTCTTGTGATGAGTCCGATGGTATATTCGAGATATGCTCTTTCGATGATATTTACCTCGCCCATTCTGCTTTATATGATGATCCTTCAGGGTGGAATTGATAGCGGAAAGGAATGCGAGATAGTATAATTAAGTTATAACGGTTTAGCAATTAGGGGGACTTATGGAAAGAGATTTTTTAAGAAACGGTAAAAAGAATATAGGGGTCTTTTTTAACTGTTCGGAAGTACGATTTCAGAAGAGGGTGTGTCATGCTTTGTCCAGCCAGGCAAGGAAGCTGGATTATAATCTTCTTTTCTTCATGACCTTTGAGGTTATAGACGATGAGAGTGACTTCAATAAGATGAATGAAAAGATGATTAAATTCGCGCCTATCGAGGAGCTGGACGCAATTATCGTTGTTTATGATACCTTTGACACGCCTTCCATAAGACAGACGATCGAGGATGAGGTAAGGACAAGGGCTATCTGTCCCGTTATCAGCTTTAGAGAGCAGTATAAGGATTTTCCGAGCATTACCAGCAATGCCAATGATGCGATAATTAATATTATCAATCACCTTGCAGATTTTCATCATTGCAGGAATATTGCGTTTATGGCGGGATATCCCGATCATTTTGACAGTGACGAGAGACTGAAGCGCTACATAAGTACCATGAAGATGAAGAATCTTCCCATCTATGAAAAC
Source organism: Lachnospiraceae bacterium (assembly GCA_016282915.1). Taxonomy (GTDB): domain Bacteria; phylum Bacillota; class Clostridia; order Lachnospirales; family Lachnospiraceae; genus NK4A136. The sequence goes on from JAEELW010000034.1 coordinate 2,700, forward strand.
TCGATCTTCCACGGTGATATGTGGAGATTTAAGGGCGAGGAAGCCTTCAGATATTTCTTCTCGGATCCCGATCATATCCCGGAAGCCATTGTTTGTGCCAATGACCATATGGCGAGAGCTCTTTGTAATGCGGCTATAGGGCACGGACTTCAGATTCCGCAGGATCTTAAGATTACAGGCGTTGATGATATAGCTGAGGCAGTGGAATATCATCCTACACTCACAACGGTAAGTGTTGATCTTGAAGAGATGGCGCAGCGTACGATGGAGCTTGCTGATAATCTTATCAATAAGCAATATATTAAGTCTGTAAACACGGTTCCGGCAAAGATAATGTACAGGGAAAGCTGTGGCTGCAACGGTGAGGAGGTCATCGTTTCCTATCAGCATCAGCTTAACCAGTATTATGAGAGGATGAGCCATCTTCTTGGCCAGCCTCACAATCAGACAATGTTTCAGATTGATCTGGATGGATGTAACACAATGGAGGATCTTCTTGATACGATTCAGAGGAATGTTGACCTCGTGGTTAAGCACAGGGCGCTGTATATCTGCCTTTCCGGAGAAGAAAATGAAAATGGCGGCAGAAATTTCAGTGAGGATGTAACGGAGAAGGTCTATCCGATTTTTGCATATCACGACGGACAAAGGATGGATGTATCCGGAATGAAGGCTTTCAGTACGCATGAGCTTTTATCCATAGACCGGTTCGATACCTCAGAGCCGAAAACCATCTATTTCTCACTTTTACATGACAGCAGCAAATCCTTTGGATTTATTGCATCGGAGTTTGACAGCCTGAGGGATACAGTTGATCAGTATTATTTTGACTGGCTTTTGAAGATATCGCTTGCAATCAACAAGCACTACATTA
>JAEELW010000035.1 GCA_016282915.1 Lachnospiraceae bacterium
AGGACTCCGGAGATGATAAAGGCGGTGGCACAGGACTTTGCGGAAAACTTCGCGAAGGAGCTGCCTGACATGAGAGAGAAGGCGTACAATCCTCTTGTTTTAAGGGGAAACAGCATTGGAGTTTTGGATACACTGGATAAGACGATCAAGGCGATCGTTTCTCCCGATGCTTTTGTGGATGTGATACGGCAGATAGAAAAAGAGGAAGGCGGAGCGGGGGCCATGCACAATTTTGCGATGTATTTTCTGCAGTTGAATGCAGAAAAGAAAGGCGAAGTTCCGGAGTTTCCGATGAGTCCTGAGCAGATCGAGACAACGAAGAAGCAGCTGGAGAAGGTGTTTGCTGCTCTTGGTGAGCGGATACAGACGGATCAGCTTGGAGGGCTTCTGACCGGCGCGGCCAAGGCCTATACAGACAAAGGGATGCCTCTGAATGAGGCCAGTATGTGGCTCATGAACAGCGCAATGCTCCGATGCGGGGCTATCGACAAGACGACAAAGGCGATGTTTGAGAAAACGGGAGTAAATATGAGTACCGTTTGGGATGCGGAAAAGATGACTCCGGAGGAAAAGGAAAGCTTTGATATCTATAATGCCATGAAGATGATGCAATGGGAAGCGAACGCTCTGTTAAGGCTGGAACCGGAGAAACGGGAACAGAATCCTTTTCTTAATGCGATCGCAAGACGCCAGGCAAAAGACGCGGCAGCTCCGCAGCAGCCCACAAACTAAACATAGCGAGGTGAAAAATGGTTGAATTGATTAAGATAAACGAAGATAACGCACTTGCATTTCGGCCCCTGATCCGTGAGGATGCATATCCTTTCCTTCTGGATCCGGATGTGCTCGCCCTGGGGCTCGTCAAAGATGATACCGCATTTGCCGCGGCAGTATTCCGCATACTGGAAGGCGGGGAAGCCCAACTCTTATCCGTTGCCGTTTCGGAATCCGGACGCCGGCAGGGCTACGGAACGGAACTGATTGTCGAGGCAACGGATTTCATGGTGGACCAAATGGATGTCATACGTCTTTCCTGTGATTTCGTCGAGGGCGGAGATGATAAGGAGGCATTCAAAGGCTTTTTGAAGTATCTGGAATTCGAAAGCGAAAAGCAAGCGGGCGGCTGCTACAGGATCAGCCTGAAAAAACTCAGGGAGAACAGACTTCTGGAGGGCGGAAGCAAGGACTGTAAGAGCGTCGCGGACCTTACGTCGATGGAACGGAAACTCCTTTACAGGGAGGAGATGGATCTGAAACCTCTGGATGAACAGGGGTGGATCGAAGAGCAGCTTTCCTGCGTGAAGCAGGACGGGCCCGGTCTGGACAGCGTGCTGATCTTTACCAAAGGTGACGGGAGCGGGGATATATACGAAGACCAGCCGAAAGAAGGGGCATTATGCGTACAGTGGGTCCGCTCCGATTCCGACAATCCGGCAACGGTCCTCTCCCTCTTCCGTTATGCGATGAAGAAGCTGGAGTCCTATCCGGAAGATACCGAGATCTATGTGCCGGTATTGAATGAAGCTTCGGAACGGCTGACGGAAAAGATCCTGGGTGAAGGAGCGGAAAAGATCGAGCAGAGTTACCATGCCGAACTGGATCTGGAAGTAGAACTATGATTCATACAGTATCACCGATGCGGTAAATACATCTTCCCGCGCGGTGAAAGAACTGGTACCGTTGTAAAGAGTGGCGATGCTGCGTACGGATTCGATGCCGACGCCGTCGCCACTGTGTTTTGTGGAACGGAAACGGCCGTCCTGCTGCTTCGGGGCAATGGAGAAACTGTTTTCCACCACCAGGGATACCATGCCGGTGCTGCCCTGCACCTTATAACCGCCATTGATGCTTATAAAGCGGTCGCTGTTTCTGTGCAGGCAGGCTTCGTAGGCATTCTCGATCAGGTTGCCGAGAAGCACGGCCATCCGGGTCTTGTCGATAAAGAGCTCCTGGGGCAGCGTGACGCGCGCTTCGAAGCGTATGTCCGCTTTCGCGGAAAGGCTGGCAAAATAAGCCAGGATCGTATTGGCACTTTCGTTTTCGCAGTAGACCAAAGGCTCGTCCAGGCGCGACAGTTCCGGATAGTTCGCGATCAGCTCATCCAGCAGGGCAAAATCCTTCTTTTCGCGGATCTCCCGCAGAAGTATCATGTGATGCCGCATGTCGTGGCGGGCCCGCCTTGTCTCTTCGATCCTGTTCTGGAGGTTGTCGTACTGCAGCTTCTGCAGGGAGAGCAGATGGTTCTCGGCTTCCAGTTTGCGGCTTTCCTTCTGCAGGGTGGCCAGCCGTATGATCAGCCGGTAGATGAGCAGGCTTCCCGCGTCGATGGCCACCAGATATCCGGTGCTGAAGGGGTCCAGGGCGTTTTCCAGGGCAGATTGTCCGCTCTGGTAGAAATGCTGCATCCAGATCACGTAAAAGACCGCGGGGATGAGCCAGAGGTAACGCCACATAAGGGCATCCTGTTTATCCATGGGATCGTTTCGGTCTTCTTTACTGCAGATGTCTTTCAGCACCAGCTTGTAGACGATGGTATAGAGGATGATGACCAGGGGAAGGGTGCAGAGGGAAAAAGTATAACGGTAGCCCGCCAGCGCGTCTTCCGGGAAGATAAAGCCCTCCAGGCATTTGGCGGCCACCAGCACCAGGTTGCCGAAGTCCATGAGCATCAGCACCACAAAGATCAGCTTGCCGAAATGTTCCCGGATGCAGACAAAGATCAGGCCGATGTAAAACACGGAGATCGAGATATCCTGGACGGGGCCCGGGATCGGGAAGAAGAGCCCCA